>DASPUE010000083.1:0-3081 GCA_035623055.1 Gemmatimonadales bacterium | reverse complement strand
GCTCGAGTTGGCGCCGCTGCTGCTCGATGACAGCGAATTCCTCACGGTGGGAGGCCGGGGCGACGTGCACCGGCTACGGATGTGAGGCGGGTGTGGAGGTGGAGCCGCGCAGCTGCCGCCGCGCTCCTCCTCGCTCTGCTTGGGACCGCTCCCCTTACGGGCCAGAGTCTCGACACCGCGATGGTACGCGGCTCGCCACCGCTGGTGAAGTACGGCAAGTGGCTGACACTCGCGGCCGCAATCGGCATGGGAATCAAGGCCGCGGATGCTCACAACGCCGCCGACGACGCCTTCGGCCAACTGCAGAACTACTGCGGCGTCAGCCAGCAGCGGTGCAACCTCGCGCCGAATGGGTCCTACCTCGATCCGGTTGCGGAGGGGTACTACCAGGCCTCGGTGCGCAATGACAACCGTGCCCGCGGCTGGTTGCTGAGTGGCGAGCTCACCTTGATCGGGACCGCCGGTCTGTTCGTTTGGGAGCTGACGCGGCCCAAGGACCGCCCTCGCAATATCCCTTTCGAGCCGATGGTGACCGTGACCCCGGTGAGCACTCGACTGGGGGTGGCGGCACACTTCTGACGGTTCCCTGCGTTCATCCGGTCCGGAACAGCTCCACCGCCCGCGGGTAGCGCGCCAGCGCCCGGTCCCGCAGCGGCTGATGCCGAGGCTGGACCAGCATCGAATCATGCTCGAGAATGCCCAGAGCGACCTGCCGGGCCTTGGCCAGGAGATCGGTGTCGTCCGGCAGCCGCGCCAGGCGGAGATCGAAGTCCCCGGCCTGCCGCTCCCCGATGAGATCGCCCATCTTCCGTTCCGCCAGATCCAATTCGGCGATCTTGAATCCATCGTTGGTCGCGGCGAATGCCCGGAGCCGGTTCGGCACCGGTTCCTCCGCGAGCAGGATGCAGAAGCTCTCCCCCACCCCGCGCCCGATTCGCCCGCGCAACTGATGCAGCTGGGCGAGCCCGAATCGCTCCGGATGCTCGATCAGCATCACCGTGGCGTTGGGCACGTCGATGCCGACTTCGATCACGGTCGTCGCTACCAGCACCTGCACCTCCCTGGCCCGGAATCGGCGCATCAGCCCGTCCCGTTCGGGTGCCTTCTGGCGACCGTGCACCAGCCCGACCTCCAAGTCGGGCCATTTGGCGCGGAGCCGCTCTGCTTCGACGCTTGCCGCGCGCAAGTCCGCCCGCTCCGACTCCTCGATGACGGGGAGCACCACATACGCCTGCCGCCCGCCCATGCACTGCTCGTGCACGAAGGCGAGCGCCCGCTCCCGTTGCTCTCCGGTGCGGATCCCGGTTTTGACCGTCCCCCTGCCGGGCGGGCGGGATTTGAGCATGGAAAGATCGAGGTCTCCGAACCGGGTGAGAGCGAGAGAACGCGGGATCGGGGTCGCGCTGAGAAGCAGGACGTCGGGCGAATCCCCCTTGCCGATGAGCCGGGCCCGCTGATCGACCCCGAAGCGGTGCTGCTCATCGATCACCACCAGCCCCAACCGCTGGAAGGCGACGCTCTCTTCGAGCAGGGCGTGGGTGCCGACCACCAGCCGGGCTTGCCCCGTCGACAGCTTGCGGCGCCTGGCGGCCTTCTCGGACGCGGTGAGTCGGCCCACCAGCAGCTCGGGACGGAGCGCGAGGGGCTCCAACAGTGCGGAGAGCGTCGCGAAATGCTGCTCGGCCAACAGCTCGGTGGGTGCCATGAGCGCGGCCTGATAGTCGTTCTCCACCGCGAGCAGCATGGCGAAGAGCGCCACGACGGTCTTCCCGGTCCCCACGTCTCCCATGAGCAGCCGGTGCATTCGCTCCGGCGCGGTCATGTCGGCGGTGATCTCGCGGACAGCACGCTTCTGATCCGCGGTAAGCTTCCACGGCAGCGCCTCGGCGAGCTGCCGGGTATAGGTGTGCCGGAGCTCGAAGGAGACACCGCTTCGCCCTCGTTTGGCCACCAGCCGAGCCCGGGCGAGCATCAACTGCAGGTCCAGCAGCTCGTCGAAGGCCAGGCGCCGCCGCCCGCGCTCAGCGGCCTCAACCGACTCGGGCCGGTGCACTGCCAGCAGTGCTTCGCGGAGCGGCGGAAGGCCCAGGCTCCCCGGCACTGATTCCTCCAGGGGATCTCGGGAGAAGGAAAGCATCGGCTCGAGATGCCGGTCGATGAGCCCGCGGATCACCTTGTGGGAGAGGCCTTCAGTGGCGCGATAGACCGGGAGCACTCGGCCGGGCGCGGGACCATCGCCGTCCGACTCCGAGTCCGCGTCGGCCAGGACGATGTATTCGCGGGGATTGAGCTGACGGCCGTGGTAGAATCGCACCGGCCCCACCACCAGCAGCGTCTGGCCCACCTCAATGGTGCGGTCCAGGAACGCCTGCCCCGGCCAAGCACACTCCAGCATGCCGCTCCCATCCCGGAGGACCGCCGTGAAGATCCGGAGTCCGCTGCGGGTCGGCATCAACCGCTTGGCAATCACTTTGCCGACGCAGGCCACCTCCTCTCCGACCCGGGCCCGGACCACCGGCGTCACACTCGACGCGTCGAGGTAGCGGAAAGGAAGATGCCACAGCAGGTCCTGCGCGGTACGGACTCCGAGCCGTGCAAACGCTTCCGCGCGCCGCTCGCCGATACCCTTCAGGAACTTGATCGGCGTGTCGGGGCGAAGAGGTGGCATGAACGGCTGGGTGTGGGTTACGAACGGGGAGTGGCGATGTGCTAAGTACTCAACAACCGCCCCGCATACTCCCTGGCATCGAACGGCTGAAGATCCTCGAGACTCTCCCCGGTGCCGAGAAAGCGGATGGGGAGGCCCAATTCCTTTCGTACTGCCACGACCGCTCCACCACGCGCCGTACCATCCAGCTTGCTGACGATCACGCCGGTCGGCTGGACCGCCTGGGTGAACAGTCGCCCCTGCTGGACGGCGTTTTGGCCGACGGTCCCATCGAGCACCAGCAGCGTTTCGTGAGGCGCCCCGGGGCATTTGCGTCCCATCACCCGCATGACCTTGCGGAGTTCCTCCATAAGCCCCTCCTGGGTGTGGAGCCGCCCGGCGGTGTCGACCAGCACCGTGTCGGCGCCGCGGGT
>DASPUE010000082.1:0-2737 GCA_035623055.1 Gemmatimonadales bacterium | reverse complement strand
GTCCGGGGACATTGGTGACGACCGCGGTGCACTTGTTTGCCAGGAAATCGATCAGGCCGCGGCTGACCCCCTGCGGGAGGACCGTGAGCAGGGCACGCTGGATACCGTAGACCACGATCGGCACCACCGACCGCTTGAGATCGTCCATGGCGGCCTTCACCGCCCGCACGCGCGTCTCGAGCGACGCGATCCCCGCCGGCAGCTCCAGCGGCACGGCGGCGAAGCGATTCTCCAGCGTCAGGGGCGCATCCGCGGGCCGGATGTTCACCGGCATCGAGACTCGCAGATGCTGGAGAATTTGGCCCGAATGCTGTTCCACATAGGAGCTCAGCGCTCCGGACACCATGGCCATCAGGACGTCGTTGACCGTGGCATCGAGCTGCTGGCGAGCCCGCTTCACCACGGCGAGATCCAGCGGCGCGGTCCAGGCGACCTGCTTGCGACCTGAAACTCGGGGTCCATGAAGCGCGTGCCGGTCTGGAATCCACAACATCCGCTTGAGGAGGATGCCCGGTGCCGCGAGCGGGATCGAGAGCACCTTGAGAAGGCCGTGGCCTGGAGCACCCGCCGCCGGTCGGATCCCACCCTTGGGCGGGGCCGCCTCGTGCTCCGCGGTCATCTCCTCCATCAGGCTGAACATCACGGACAGGAGCGAGACGCCATCCGCGATCGTATGATGAATCCGGGCGATCACCGCGGTCGCCCCTTCCTCGAAGTTCTCCACCACCTGGAACTGCCACCGGGGCCGATCATCGGGGAGCGGGAGTGACGCCTCGGCCCCGACGTACGTCCGCAACTTGGATGTGGTGTCGAGGTCCGGGTCTCGAGCGGGGATGATGTGTCGGCGGATATCGAACGCGGGATCTTCTTCCCAGTGGGGAGCGCCGGCCACGTAGACGATTCGCTGGCGGAGCCGGGCGAATCGCTCGCCGCCGTCGGCCTCCATTACTCGATGGCGAAAGGTGTCACGGAAGGTCTCCAGATCCATGCGATCCGTTGTGAATATCGCATTGATCACCATGAGGTTGGTTGCGGTATCCTGCAGCCACATCGCGTCGTTGCTGGCGATTCGCCGGCGCGCCTGTGCTCCCTGGCTTCTGGGACGATCCGCGCCCCGCTCGGGAGCGCCGGTACCGGTAGTCGAAGAGGGTGTCATGGTGGGTCCGGGCTGCTGCCGTTATCCACGCCGAATCGCCAGGAAGAAGGCGATGGCGAACAGGGTGCCCCACACCGGCCAGGGTGCGCCAAATCCCATTGAGATAGCAGCCGCCACCAGGCACGATCCGGCAATCAGGGTTCCGCGAAGGCCGGAGAGCGGATTCTGCGGCGGCTGACGCGCGACCCGCTCGAGTACCCGCAGGCCGTCGGAGACCAGCAACGGCATTTTCGCCATCGCATCCACTAGGTCAGGTGCCCCGCGCATCCCTTCGGCCAGCAGCCGGAGCGGACTGAACTGATGAATGAACAGAGTGCGAATGTGCCGCTTCGAGACCTCCGCGACATCGAAGCCTGGGAGCAGCACGTGGCCAACGCCTTCAAACGTGACAAGGGCCTTCACCATCAGCACCAGCTCCACGGGAAAGTACATCCCGTACTGGGCACCGCGCGAAAGCGAGTCGAGGATCAGCTGGCCGAGGGAGTATTCCTCGAAGCTGGAGGCGCGCTTCCAGCGATTGGAGATCTCGGTCGCCTCGCGCCGGAAGCCGTTCGGATTGGCGCCGGGTCCCGGGGTCGCGATCGCGGTGAGATAGCGCGCGGCGTTCTCCGCGTCACCCATCACCAGCGCGAAGTAATAGTACAGCAGTGCCCGCCGTAGCTCTTCGTCCAGCCGTCCGACCATACCCAGGTCGATAAATCCGACCATGGGGCCCGGCAGGATGATCAGGTTGCCCGGATGCAGGTCGGCGTGAAAGAACCCGTCCTTGTACAGCATCCGGATGATCGCGGCGGCGCCGAGATCGGTCAGGTGACGTCGCTGATCCTCCGGCAGCTCCTGGGCCTCGGGCGAGTCGGGAGCGATGCCGTCGAAGAACTCCATGCAGAGCACGCTGTGCCCGCTGTACTCCCGGTAGATCTCGGGGAACACCACATCCGGCACATCGGCAAAGTTGGCGGCGAAGGTTTCCGCGTTGTCGGCCTCGCGCCGCAGGTCGACTTCCCGGAGGGTGTAATCGCAGAACTCGTTCACCAGCTGCCGCGGCTGGTAGCGAGGGATGATGCCTTGGAGGATGCTGCCGAGCATGCGGAGCAGCTTGGAGTCGCGCTCCAGGGTCTCCCGGATGCCGGGCTTCACCACCTTGAGAATGACGGGATCGCCGTCGCGGGTAGTTGCCCGGTGGGTCTGGCCGATGGAAGCGGATCCCAGCGGGACAGGGTCGATCTCGAGGAACAGCTCGTCCACGGGCTGTTTCAGGTCCCGTTCGATGATCTGCACCAACACCGGCAGCGGCACCACCGGCAGGCGGTTGAGCAGCCGCTTGAGCTCGTTCGTGATCGGTTTAGGGAGCAGGTCCTCGCGCAGGCTCAAAATCTGGCCGAGCTTGATGTAAGTGGGGCCAAGCCGCTCGAGCCGGCGACGTAGCTGGACCGGGAACGGCTCCCCGCGGAGCTCCCGGTCGACGAACGGGGCCGTGACACCGGAGACGATCCGCAGAAACAGGAACTTGCCGCCCCGCCCGGTGCCGTCTTCGCGCCGGGCGCGCACCTGGGCGGCCAGCCCGCCCACCAGAAGCCCGAG
>DASPUE010000081.1:0-8099 GCA_035623055.1 Gemmatimonadales bacterium | reverse complement strand
TGCGCGCATCGGCTGCCCAGGCGCGTACCGTCTCGGGTCGCTGATTGTCGATCAGGAGCCGGCTCGCGCCCGCCGCGCAGGCCTCGGCGACTTGTTCCGGCGTCTCCACCTCGACGAAGCAATCGCCGATTCCCCGGGAACGGGCCGCCTCGATGGCGGATGCGAGCGACCGGCCGGCCTGCCGCAGCGCCTGCCAGTGATTGTCCTTCACCATCAGTGTCGTCGCGAGATCGAGTCGATGAACCTGGCCGCCGCCGGCCAGGACCGACGAGACATCCAGCAGCCTCAGCCCCGGCGCCGTCTTCCGGGTGTGCAGGATCGCCGTTCCGGTTCCCTGCACCCGGTCCACGAACGCTCGGGTCATCGTTGCGATGCCGATGGCTCGCTGTACCAGATTGAGTAGCGGGCGCTCGGCCCGGAGGATGCTCGCCAGGTCCCCCTGTACCAGCCCCAACGTGGCCCCGGCCGGGAGCGAGGTCCCCGGCGCATGGAACCAGTTGATCGGGATGAGATCGCAGGCGCCGGCCACCGCATCCGCATAGGCCAGCCCGGCGGCGATTCCCGCGCTCCGGCACTCGAGTACCCCGGTAGCGATCTGCCCCGCGGGGACGCAGGCCTCTGTCGTCACGTCCCGCTCGCCGTCCTCGGCCAGCGCCGTTTCGGCAACCCGCCGAGCGTCGTTCGCGATCCGAACCCGCAGGTCTCGCTCGATCAGCACGCTGCCTCCCTGAAATCAGTGGCCCGGGGTGACCGGCAACGAGACCCGGGTGGTCTCCCACTCGATGGTGAACGCTTCCGTCCCGGTTGAGTCGGTGCGCACCGTCAGGGTCTCGACCGGAGTGGCGAGCTGCTCCACGGGAACCGTGGCCTGCCCTACCTCCCGCGCGCGTACCGCGGACGAGATGTCGTTACCCCAATGCAGCGTAGAGCGGCTCACGAAGATCTCCCACCGATCGCGATGAGGGATCGTGTACACCGAGTAGCGTCCCGCTGCCAGGGGAATTCCCGCGAAAGTGATCGGCCGGCCGGTGTAGAGCCGAGTGGGCTCGTTGGCACCCATTCTCCAGAGGGAATCGAACGGTACCACCCCGCCGAAGATGGTCCGGTTGTGCCGCACTGGCCGTCCGTAGCAGAGCCGGATCCGGTCATCACCCACCGTCAGGTCCGCACTGGCCAGCGGACTCAGCCGAGGCCGGTAGGACACCCCACTGGTCCAGTCCTTCAGGCAGGGTCCGAGTGCAAGTGAGGTAGGAACGAGGGAGATCCCGGTAGTGGCGATCACCGCGGCGATCGCCACGATCGCCGCCCCCGCGAGGATTCCCAGCCTGACTCGGCTCACCGTGGCTCAGTCTCCCGGACGTTTCGCGACGCCGGGACCGAGTGCCACCATCCGATCCAAGGCGGCGCGGGCCCGGGCCGCGATGCCTGCAGGCACGGTCACATGATGACGGTCGAGTTTGAGGGCGTCACGGGTGCCCTCGAGGGTGATCGTCTTCATGAATGCACACAGCGCCGTCCGGTCCGCGGCGAAGAAGCGCTTCTCGGGAGCCTGCAGCGCCATGCGATGCATGATGCCGGTTTCGGTCGCGACGATGAACTCCTTTGCCGGCCTCTCCTTGACCAGCTGCACCATCCGCTCGGTCGAGGCGACGTGCACTCCTTCGCTGGGGATGTCGCCGTGCCCCATGGCATAGATCAGTTGGCCGGCGCACCCGCACTCCGGGTGCACCAGGACCTCCGCTTCGGGGTGAGCCTGACGCATCGCCTCGAGGGTCTGCGGGTTGATGTCCTTGTGGACGTGGCACTCGCCCAACCAGACCTCGATCTTCCGGCTGGGCCGCATGTGGCGCACGTACGCACCGAGGAAGAAATCGGGGCAGAACAGAATTCCCTTGCCCTCGGGAATCGCATCGATGACGTCGAGGACGTTGCCGCTGGTGCAGCAGTAGTCGAGCTCCGCCTTCACCTCGGCCGTGGTGTTGACGTACCCCACGGCGATGTACCCCGGGAACCTCGCCTTCCAGCGTCGGACATCCTCCGCCGTGATGGTCGCGGCCAGCGAGCACCCGGCCCTGAGATCGGGGAGCAGGACCCGCTTGTCGGGCGCCAGGATGGCCGCGGTTTCGGCCATGAAATGGACGCCGCAGAAAACGATGACGTCGGCATCCGTCGCCGCGGCCTTCCGCGACAGCCCCAGCGAATCGCCCACGTAATCGGCCACGTCCTGGACCTCCGCCCGCTGGTAATTGTGCGCCAGGATCACCGCCTTGCGCCGGCGCGCGAGCTCCCGGATCTCCGCCTGCATCGCGGAGATCTCGGAGGCACTCAGGGTGGTGGGATCGATGACGGGAAGCGCGAGCGTCATGCCGGGGTTCCTCGCGCCGGTGCGAGGGGCGGGTAATCGAGCCGCCGGTGGCCGCCGCGACTCTCACGGCGCCGCAGGGCGGCGTGGGCGATGAGGCGCGCGACCAGCACCTGATTGTGAGTGCGCCACGCCTCCGAGGGCAGCTGCCTCGCGAGCCTGGCCAGGTCGTGTCGCGCCCGTCTCAAGCCAAGCTCGGTGCGCACCAGGCCGACGTCATTGGTCATGATCTGCCGCACCAGCTCAAGCGTCGGACGAGCCGCATCGTCGGCCGCACGGCCCGAGAGGGTGTCCGCACTGGGCGGTGGGAAGGCTGGCACCGGATGGCGGACTCGCACCGCGTTCTGCCAGCGGGCGGTGAACGCCTCACCGTGGCGCCGGGGAACCGGTCGCGGGTTCCCCCCGTCCCACGCCCGTCGGGCGCCCGCCCCCGGCTCGACGCGGGCGTCGTGAATCAGCGCCCGCGCCACCCGGTCTGCGAAGACCATTCCCTCGAGCAGCGAGTTGGAGGCGAGCCGATTGGCCCCGTGCACGCCGGTACAGGCTACCTCCCCCACTGCCCACAGCCCTTCCCGGGTACTCCGCCCATCCAGGTCGGTGCGAATCCCGCCCATGGCATAATGCAGAGCCGGGGCGACCGGGATGAGATTATGCGCCGGGTCGAGCCCATGGTCCTTGAGAATCTTGGTGACCCCGGGGAAGCGGACCGGAAAGTCGCCGATCTCGCGGGCGTCGAGCCACGCTCCTCCGGTCGCGTCGGCGGAAGCGACCGCCCGGGCCACCACGTCGCGGGGCGCAAGCTCGCCGCGGGGATCAGCATCGAAGGCGAAGCGCCGTCCGTCGGTGTCTACCAGGATGCCCCCCGCGCCGCGCACGGCCTCGGTGATGAGCGGGGCTGGGTTCACTCCGGGGAGCTTGAGGGCGGTCGGGTGAAATTGCAGGAATTCGATGTCCCGCAGGTCCGCGCCCACCCGCCACGCCAACGCCCAGCCGTCGCCAGTGGCCACCAGTGGGTTGGTGGTGACCGCGTACAGCTGGCCCACGCCGCCGGTCGCGAGGACCACGTCCTGCGCCTCCAGCTCGACGGCCTCGCCGTTCCGTACGGCGATCACCCCCGTCACGCGTTCGCTGTCGTGGGTAAGGGCGGCGACTTCGGTGTAGCGGAGGATCTCGATGAGGGGGTGTCGCCGGATGATCTCGGTGAGGAAGGCGACGATCGCGGCGCCAGTGCGGTCGCCGCCTGCGTGGATGATGCGTGGGCGGGTGTGGGCCGCCTCCAGACCGAATCGCAACGAGCCGTCGGGACCGCGGTCGAAGACCGCTCCCGCGGCGAGAAGTTCGCGGATCCGGTCCGGGCCTTCGTTGGTGAGCACCCTGACGGCTTCGGGGTCGGACATCCCGTCACCTGCCGCGAGCGTGTCCGCCGCGTGCTGGCTCGGGCTGTCGCCCGGCCCGAGCGCTACCGCGATGCCTCCCTGGGCCCACGCGCTGGCGCTGTCGGCGAGGAGCCCCTTGGTGAGCAGCAGGGAGGACTGTCCCTCCGCCGCCAGCCGCCAGGCGGTCCACAATCCCGCGATGCCGGTGCCGACGATGATGGGACGGGGTGCACTTGCCATGGGGAGGAATATACCGGCAGGCTCCGGAGCCCGCGCCGGGCCGTACACGAGGCTGGGGTGGGTGATCGTCGCCCGCGAGCGCTCTATCTGATCATGTGCGTACCCGCCGCAGCAGCCAGATCGCCGCTCCGAGGAAAATCACGTTCGGGGCCCACGCCGCCGCGACCGGGTTTACCAGCCCCGTCACCCCGATCGCCTTGGACAGCTGGATGAGCGAAAGGAAGATGACCGTCGTCCCGAGGCTGATGGCGATCCCGATGGCGGTGCCCTGTCTTGGGGAGCTCACGGCCAGCGGCGCGCCGAACAGGGCGATCACCAGGCAGGTCGCCGGGAGGGCGATCTTGAGCGCCCGGTCTACCTCAATCTTGCTGGTGTCGTTTCCCGAGCGCTTGAGCGCGTCGATGTATCGCGTCAGCTCCGCGTACCGCATCTCCTCCGGCGCCTTCGGCTCGGCGAGCAGGTCCACCGGCTCCTGGGACAGCGCCCGCAGGCGGGCGGAGCGGAACTTGTAGGTGATCTGGCGGCCTCCGTCCATGATCCGGCGGCTGCTCCCGGACCACAACCGCCAGGACTTGAGCTTGTCATCGTAGGTGGCACTGTCGGCCACTACCGAGAGGCCAGGATAGTCCGTTCCCTTGCCCTGACGCTCGAAGACCATTTGGCGGAGCATCCGGTTCTGCACGTCCAGAGAGCGGATCGTGTAGACCCAGCCCTGGTCCGCGCGATACACGAAGTTGTACCGCGCGGTCCGGGGCCGCGCCGCCTTCGCCTTCTGCAACTCGAGCTGCCGGCTGGTGGATTCCGGCGCCAGCTCGCCTACCACGTAGGCCAGGCCGGCCGCAAGCGTGGCTACTATGTACAGCGGCAGGGTCACCCGATAGAAACTCCAGCCTCCCGCCTTGGCGGCTGTGAGCTCCGAATGGCGCCCCAGGTTGCCGACGGTGAACACGGTCGCGAACAGCACCGACGCCGGCATGACCAGGAAGACGTTTTCGGGGATGGCGTAGAAGTAGCTCACTACGATTTCCCGGAACGTCAGACCCCGCTCCATCAGCCGCTCCAGATTGTCGGTCATGTTGATCATGACCGACACCACCGGGAATCCCAGCGCGGTCAGCGCGAAGATCACCAGCCACGAGCGCAACACGTAGCGGTCGAGGATCCGCACTCAGCTTTCCTTCCGCCGGCGGAACCGGCTGGTGAGCGTTTCCCAGAGTTCGGCGAGATCGCCGCCGCGGGTAGAGCCGGACTCGCGGCTGACCCGCCAGATCCCGATGATGCCGAGCAGCGAGAAGACGATGTTGGGGGACCACATCGCCACCCAAGGATGTACGATGTCCCGGTTCCCCAGCCCCTCCCCGGCAATCAGGCCTATATAATAGATAGAGAAGACGAACAGCCCCCCGCCGATGACCAGCCCCATGCCGCCCCGCGGGAACCGGAGGGCCATGGGAATCCCCACCAGCGCAAAGACCAGACAGGCTACGCTGATCGCCCACTTCTTGTGGACCTCCACCAGGTACTGATCGGCCCGGTCATCGGCGGTCTTGATTTCGTCCAGCGCCGATGCCACCTCGGCCCAGGGTGTGAGAGAGTGGGTGCGGCGAACCCCTTGCTGCAGCCGCGCCGGCAGTGCGCCGGCGATGGGCACCATGCGCGGCGCGTCTTTCCCCACCGGAGCCGGGGGAGCCGGAGGAGGAGTCGGTTGTGGTGGTGGAGGGGAAACCGGCGTCGTGGAAGCGGACACTCCCACCGGCGCCTGTGCGCCCGAGTCCGGCTTAGCCGTCCCCAGTTTCCGTCCGAGCTCAGCAAAGACCCGGCAGTATGCGGGTGGTGGTTCCTGACGCACCGTGGTGGCCGCCACGGTCGGCGGGAGTCCAAGTATCGAGCCAAGATCACGATCCACTGAGGCCCGGCGGCGCTGTTCGGCGAGCGCCATGTCCTGCTGGGCGCCGCGCACCACGCCCATCATCTCGCAGGTGCTCATTTCGCGGTCGCCGCGGACGCCGTCGTTGGCCTCGAGATCCAGCCGATTCGAAACATCCCGGACCAGGATGACATTGGTGATGAAGTCGGTCACCTGCATCAGGGAAGGGTCGCTCTGCTTGAAGGCGTGCACCGACCCGTGGTAGAGGCGCAGCTGCAGGTCGGTGCCCTGATCGGTGAACCCCATCTGTCCGCTGTCGGCGTAAATGATCCGCCGGGTATCCGCGCCACCCATGTCGTAGATGGTCACGCTGCGCAGGCGCCCGTTGTTGCCGTCGATCCGGCTCGCCCGCAGGAACAGCTCTCTCGGCGGTATTTCGTTGATCACCTGCTCGCGCAGCTCCAGCGTCGGCTTCTTGCGCTGGATGTTGATCAGCAGGTTGCGCAGCTTGGCGTTGCTGTCCGGCAGAATCTGATCGGTGAACCAGAAATTCGCGGCCGTCAGCACCAGCCCGGCCAGTACCATCGGTCGGAGCAGCTGGTAGACGCTGACTCCGCTCGCCCGCATGGCGGTGATCTCGCTGTCCGCGGCCAGGTGGCTGAAGGTATACAGCGTCGCCACCAGCACGGACATGGGAAGCGTCATCGCGATGATGAACGGCAGGCAGAGCAGGAACACGTCGCCGATCACTGACCAGGGAAGGCCCTTGCCGACCAGCGCCCCGAACCGCCGAGCCACCTGGTTGAGCAGCATGATGCTGGTCATCGCCGCGAAGGCGAAGATGAGCGGCGGGATCAGCTGCCGGATGATGTAGCGGTCGAGCAGGCGCAATGGTGGCGAAGTCTCCGTCTGGTAACGAGTTGTGAGCCCTCTATCGGCCCAGTATATTCCCGGTGTCGTGCACCTTCAAGTCTGACTTTCCCGGTTCTCCCGACTCCTTAGCCCTGTTCGTGCGCGCCCTGGCACCCCTGGCGCTCTTCCTGCTTGTGCCCGCTGCGCTGCACGCGCAGGGAGACACCACCTTCACTTCATGGTTTCGCTTTCGCGGCATCGCGCCGCTCGAGCTGAGCACGCCGCCCATCCTACGCAGTCCCTGGGCGGCGGGACCGCGCACGTCGGTCGAGCAGGTCCTGAGCCAGTGGGATAGCACGCTGGCGGTGCGGCTCGATTCCGCTCGTGCAGCCCGGGTGACCAGCTGGCGGCTTCGGCAGATCTACGGGATCACCGCCGTCTCCACGCAGGACAGCCTGCAGGATAGTCTGGCCCGGCAGAAAGGGGTGCTGGGCATCTCCCGACGCTATGCCGACCTCAATATCGATGGCAATGCCCGGGTCGAGATCCAGACCGACCGGCTGAAGAACCTGCGCTGTACGCCGGCCCAGTTCCTGGATCTCAACTCCGGCTGTCGCGGGGGCTTCAAGACGCCGCGCCTGGATACCTATCTCGCGGTGAAGGCCGGCGGGGTGATTGGCCAGCGCCTCCACGTCGACGTCGACTACGACACCGAGCGGGATTTCAGCGCCCGCAACAACCTCCAACTTTACTACGTGGGTATGGAGGACGAAGTCGTCCGCAGGGTGGAGGTGGGAACGGTAGTGTTCCAGCCCCCGCCTTCCCGGTTCATCACGGCGTCGATCCCTGCCAACAACTTCGGCGTCAACGCCACTGTCCAGGTCGGCTCGCTCACCCTGCAGGGCCTCGCCGCCACTCAAAGCGGCAGCACCGTCGCCGAGCGAACCTATACCGTCGGCAGCACCACGGTGCAGCCGCAGGATCGCCAGGCGCGAGATCTGGACTTCGAGGGCCTGCGGTTCTTCTGGGTCGTGGATCCCCGGACTCTCCCCGGGTTCCCGTCGATCGACATCCTGCAGATCAGCCAGCAGGGACTCCCCCCTTCCGCGGTCATCAACCAGGGTGATGTGCGGGTCTATCGCTACCGGCCCCCGACCCGAAACGGGATCAACCCCAATCTTGGCGGCATCAATGCCGTCGCCGTCAGCACCGATTCCGTCGCGATCTCCGCGCAATGGCAGCTGCTGCAGCGGGATGTCGATTACTACATCGACCCATCGGGGCTGTGGTTCGCGCTCGCGGCGAAACTCGATCTGACCGACTACCTCGCCGTGAGCTACCGGACGGCGTCCGGCCAGCTGATCGGGACCTTCCCCGCCAAGGACGCCGGCCTCGTGCCTGG
>DASPUE010000080.1:0-8941 GCA_035623055.1 Gemmatimonadales bacterium | reverse complement strand
CCAGAGCCCCGCGTCCACCTCCTCGATCTCGGCGTTTCCGCCATCCAGCCGATCGAGATAGCTCTCCAGATCCTCTTTGGTCTTCATCGACCAGGTTCCTCCGCACAAGCCGGGCCGGGCGGCCCGCGCCTGGCCCAAGTGTCTCAATCTAACCGACGCTTCCGCACCGAAGCGAGCCGAACCCGGCTTAGCGCGGCGATGGGGAAGGCTCCGGAGGGGTATCTGCCCGCTCCAGTTGCCGCTCCCGCGCCTCGACCAGGAGCCGTTCCGTGAAATCCATGCGCTCTTCGAGGTCCAGCAGTCGCTGCTGGCCGGATTCCAACTCAGCCACACGGGCCCGCAACTCCTCCATTTCCGCGTCGAGATTCCCGGTCGCATCTGGATCCCGTCCGTGCGGCCGGACCCAGATCGCCCGAGTGGCCGCCACCGCCGCGTAGGCCACCACGGGGATCGCGACCGCCGCCGCGATGCTGATCAGCACCTTCAGGGTCGCTTCGAAATCCATCAGGACTCCTCCGGGCCGCCGGGCAGGCGGAGCTGCTCCCGCTCGCGCGCCTGCGCCAGCACCCGCTCAGTGAACTCGAGCCGCTCCTCGAGCTCTGTGAGGCGCACCCGGTCCCGCAGGAGCTCCTCCACCTCGGCGGTGAGATCCGCCACCTGTCGCCGCAACCCGGCAGCGTCCCCCGCGCCTTCGATCCGCCGCGCGTATGCCCGGGCAAGCGGGTACAGTACCGCGCTGGCAAAGGCCCCCAGCATGATCGACACGATCCCGATGGTCTTGGACGCCTCGGGATCAAGGAGCGCGACCTCCACAAGCATCATTCCGGTTCCCTCAGCCCGAGGCTCTGCGCCTCACGGCGTTGCGCCAAGAGCCGTTCCGCAAAATCGAGCCGTTCCTCGAGTTCCAGGACGCGCTCCTGCCGGGCCTCGAGCTCGGCCACGCGGTCCTCCAGCTGGAAAATCCGCTCCGCCTGCACTTCACCGGTGGTGGTGGGCGGGGGGCTCCGGCGAGCCCGGTTGCGACGCCAGCCCAGCAGCGCCAGCGAACCCCCGAAGATGGCGGCCAGGATCGGCCCGTCCTGACCGCCGGTGGCCGCGGAGCTGGCAATGACCGCGAGCATCATGGTGACGCCGACATGGACCGTCAGGTCGAACCAGTCGAGGCCGATCGCGGACTTGACGCTCATCGCAGCATGCCCCCGCTCACAGGCCCGGCAGGCGTTCGGGAGCGCGACCCTGGGCCAGCATCCGCTCGGCGAAGTCCAGACGCTCCTCGAGATCGACGACCCGGTGCTGCAGGACCTCGACTTCGGCAAGCCGGCCCCGGAGCTGCTCCACTTCGGCACGAAGGGCAGAGTCCTCGTGACGCGCCGAGCCCTCGATCCGGCGTCCGATCGCACGCATCACTGGATAGAGGACGAAGGCGCACGCGGCGAGGAAGGCCAGCGAGATCATCGCCGTCACCTGCGGTGGCAGGCTCGACCACCACGGCGTCGCCCAGGGGAATTCCTGGGTGACGATGACTGGTGGCGTCGGCGGTGTCGGGGGAGTCGGCAGCTGCACGGCTTGGATCACGCTCCCCCTCCTTGCAGATGTTCCGGCTCATGCCGAGTGGCCAGCAGCCGCTCCGTGAAATCCACCCGCTCTTCCAGCTCTGCCAGGCGGGCGTGTAGCCGTTCGAGCTCATCCACGACCCGCGGCGGCAATTCCCGAGGGCCTTCCGACTCGCGGCGCATCCGCTTGGCGAGCGGCACCAGGAACATCCAGGCGGCCGGCATCACCAGCGTAAAGAACACGACGATGAACAACTTCTCGAAATTCATGCGCGATCAGCTACTTCCCAGCTTGTCCGACTCCCGCTTCGACGCCAGCAGCCGCTCGGCAAACTCCATCCGCTCCTGCAGCTCAGCCACGTCGGTGCGTAGCCGCTCCACTTCGGCGAGCAGTTCCGGGTCAGCGGTCGTCACGATGCCCTCATGCCGGATCCGGTCGGCAACCGCCCGGCCGATCTCGGTCTTGGAGAGAACCACGACCATCCCGCCGCCGAACACGATCAGCACGAACAGGACTCCCGTCATGCCCCCGCTCCCGGCAGCCCTTCCCGTTCCCGCGACTGGGCCAGCAAACGCTCTGTGAAATCCACCCGTTCCTGCAGCTCCGCCAGCTCGCCGCGCATGCGGTCCAGTTCCTCGTATACCGCGGGGTCGCTCGCGGGCTCCACCTGTCCCCGGATCCGCTCGGCGATAGCCTTGCCGAGGGGGCTAAAGGAGACGATGGCCACCATGCCACATCCGAAGATCATGACGATCGCGATAATGTCTTCCATATTATGGCACCTCGCGGACGTCGCGACCCTGGGTCAGCAGTCGTTCGGTAAAGTCGAGCCGCTCCTGCGTCTCATACAGCTGCTGCTGCAAGGCATCCACCTGGTCCCGAAGAGATGAGACCTCGCCCGCCAGACCGGGATCGGACAGCCTGGACTGGTATCGAAGCTGAAACACGCGGACGACGCCCCAGATGATACCGCCGACCACCAGCAGGCCGGTGATCATCCCCGCCACGGCGGTAATCGTCTCTCCCGCGTCCATGGCTCAACCCTTCGGCAGCTGCTCCGGCTGCCGGCTTTGCGCCAGCAGCCGTTCTGTGAAGTCCAGCCGCTCATGAGTCTCGGCAAGCTGCGCTTTCACCTGCTCCAATTCGTCCGCGAGGAGCTCGACCCGCCGGGCAAGCTGGTCGCCGCCGGGTTCTCCGGTGAGTCTCCGTGCCACCGCTTGACCGATGGGGCCCAGGATCTTCACCGCCGACCAGGACAGGATTCCCAGAACGGGGATCGTTCCCAGCATGATGACCACGAGTTGGCCGATGGACGGACCGTTGTCCGCCTGGAGGAGAGTCATGGTGGCATCACCTGTGGTCGCTCATTGGGGGCCCCGGCTCTGGGGCTTGCAACTGTTCGTACGCACGGACGTTTCAACCTGTTTCATTCCGCTTGCCCTTGATCTGTACCAACCGCTCCTTGGCAAGCTTGCGTCCCGTCGGGGTGGCAGCCAGTCCGCCCCCCGCGGTCTCCCGGTAGCGCACGTCCATCGTGCGACCGATCTCCCCCATGGTGTCGATCACTTCATCCACCGGAATCGGGAATCGGACCCCCGCCAGAGCCATTTCAATACCGGCGAGCGCCATCGCGCCCCCGGTGGCATTTCGATAAACGCACGGGACCTCGACGAGCCCCCCCAAGGGGTCGCAGACCAGGCCGAGGGTACCCTGCATCGTCAGGGCGACGGCGTGGGCGGCTTCGGTGGGAGTGCCCCCCAGCAACTCGACGCCGGCTGCGGCGGCCATGCCTGCGGCGGCGCCGGTCTCGGCCTGACATCCCCCCTCCGCCCCGGAGAGCGACGCGCGAACCGCGACCACGGCGCCCACCAGGCCGGCGGTCGCCAGCGCCGCTACCATCTGCGCATCGGACACCTGGCGGTGCTTCGCAATCCCGAGCAGCACGCCGGGAAGGACGCCGGCACCCCCCGCGGTCGGGGCCGCGACAATCACGCCCATCGCCGCATTTACCTCCTGCACGGCGAGCGCGGAGGCCAGCACATCGGTGAATACAGTGCCCGCGAGGGGCCCAGCCGGGTGGGCCAGGCGGGCAGCATCGCCACCTACCAGGCCGCTCACGCTGCGCAGATCGCCGGGCAGCCCGCGCTTCACGGCCTGGCGCATCACTTCGAGCGCCCGGGTCAGGGCAGCTTCGATGGTCTCGCGGGTCCGGAGCCCCTGCTCCGCTTCGGTCCGCAGCGCCAGCTCGCCCAGGGAGATCTCCTGTGACTCGGCCCGCTCCACCGCCTCGGTGAGGGAATCGAACATCAGGCGATCCGGGGGATCGAGCGGATCATGCTGAGGGCCGGGATGGCGCGAATGACTTCCATGGCCCGGGCGCTGGCGGGCTGGTCCAGCTCATAGATGTGAATCGCGTCTCCGCCCTTCTGGCGACGGGACACCTTCATGGTGGCGATGTTGTCTCCCTGCTGGGCCAGGGCGGTGCTCACGGCGGCGATGATCCCCGGAACGTCCTGGGCGACGAAGACCAGGGTCGGAAAAGCCCCGGTCACCTCGACCGCGAACCCGTCGATGTTGGTGATCAGGATCCGGCCAGCGCCGATGGAGGAGCCAGTCACGACGGCTTCCTGGCGCCCTCGCCGCACGGTTATGCGGGTCGTGTTGGGGTGATGCTCGCCCCGGAGCCGGGTATTCGCGAACACCACCTCCAGGCCGGCCCGGGCCGCCAGCTCGAGGCTCTCTCGCAACCGCTCATCATCAGGGAAGAAGCCGAGCAGTCCGCCCACGATCGCCCGGTCGGTCCCATGTCCCGTGCCGGTGCGCGCGAAGGAGCCGTGCAGCTCGATGCGCGCCGACTCCGGTTCGCCCTCGAGCAGTCCCCTCGCGAACAGCCCGATACGACAGGCCCCCGCGGTATGTGACGACGACGGCCCCACCATGACGGGGCCGATGATGTCGAGGATGGAAACCATGCGGGGGAAACTACCATTGCGGGGGGTGAGCGGTAAGCATCAGATCAGCTCGACCCTGTGGATGGCCCCGAGACTCATCGAGATCTCGGTCGAGTCATCCCCCAGCGGATGCAGAAAGACCTCATGGGCGGTGACGTGGGTGTCGACCGACGTCGGGATCCCGGTGACCTCCTGCTGGGTGCTGGTGACGATCCGGACGGCGCGCTCGTGGCTTCCGGCATATCCGAGGACGGCGACGATCTGCTCATAGGTCATGGATGGCTCCTGGCAGATGGGCCATCCCGAATGTACCGACTCGGCCCGGCCCCGCAATCGGGCCGGGCCATCAGGCAGGAGCGCGCCGCCTCAGTTGGTCAGATTGGTGGGAGTCGCCGCCGGCGAGGGCGTTTCGGGTGGACCCAGGGTCTGGTCGATGAAGTGGGTCAGCAACTCCCGAAGATGAAGTGAGGTGTTACCGCCCGAGATGCTGTGATTGCGATTGGGGTAGGCCATGAACTCGAACTGCTTGTTCGCCGCGACCAGCCGGTTGATGAGCGCATCGGAATTCTGATAGTGCACGTTGTCGTCCCCGGTCCCGTGCACCAGCAGCAGCCTTCCCTTGAGCTGATCCACGTAGGTGAGCGGCGAACCGCGATCGTACCCCGACTGATTCTCCTGGGGAAGACCGTTGTAGCGCTCGGTGTAGATATTGTCGTAGAACTTCCAGTGGGTCACCGGCGCCACCGCGATGGCCATATGGTAGACATCCGGCGCCTGGAGGATCCCGTTGAGGCTCATGAACCCGCCGTAGCTCCAGCCGAACACCCCGATCCGGGTCGAGTCCACGTAGCTCCACCGGCCCATGGCGCGCGCGGCATTGGCCTGGTCCTGGGTCTCGACCACGCCGAGCTGGCGGTAGACGATCTTGCGCCAGGCGCGCCCGCGCATCCCGGTGCCACGGTTGTCGACACTGGCGACCAGGTATCCCTTCTGGGTCAGCAGCAGGTTCCACAGGAAATTCTGCCCACCCCACGCGTCGAGCACCGTCTGCGATCCGGGTCCGCCGTAGTTGGTGAAGAAGAGCGGATACTTCCGGGTGGAGTCGAAGTCGGCCGGCTTCATGATCCAGCCGTTGAGGCGGGTCCCTCCGCCGATATCAACCTGGAAGAACTCCACGGGCCGCTGGCGGAGCCCGGCCACCTTGGCCTTGAGCGCCGTGTTCGCGACCAGGGTCCGGACCGGAACGTGTCCCGGCAGCTGGATCAGGTCCGTCACCGGCGGCACCCCGAACCGGGAGTAGTTATGGAAGGCAAACGCGGCGTTCGGCGCGATGTTGTAGCCGTGCGTGCCGGGCTGATCCTCGGGGCTCACCCGCGATGGCTGCCCGGAGCCATCGAGGCGCGCGCGGTAGAGATACCGCTGGGCGGGGTTGTCGGGGCTCGCCAGGAAGTACAGCCAGCCGCTCGCCTCGTCCACCGCGGCGATACCGGAGACATCAAACTCCCCGGGGGTGAGCAGCGTCACGCTGGCGCCGTCGCGGGACACTCGGTAGATGTGGCGCCAGCCGTCCCGCTCGCTTTCCCACAGGAAGCTCTTGCCCTCGTCGAGCCAGGTGATCTCGTCCACCACGTCCACCCAGGCGCTGTCGCGCTCGACCAGGATCGGCTTGACCGCACCGGACCGGCGGTCGCCCAGGTAGACGGTGTTGGTATTCTGCAGCCGGTTGAGGTGCTCGATGACGACCTGGTCGTTGGAATGGGCCCATTCCATCCGGGCCAGGTAGTTGTTGCGGGGATCGCCGGGAATTCGGAACCAGCTGATCTGGCCACCACTCGCGGGGACGGTCCCGACCCGGGCAGCGGAGTTCGACTCCCCCGCCTTGGGGTACTGGATCGGAATCACCCGCGCGTACAGCGAATCGGTGTCGTTGATGAGGTTGTAGTCGCGAACCGAGTCCGCATTGAGCTGCCAGAATGCGATGGAGCGTCCGTCGGGGCTCCAGCGCCAGCCATCCCGATCATTCAGCTCCTCCTCGTACACCCAGTCGAAGGTTCCGTTGATGAGGGTCCGGGAGCCATCCCGGGTGAGCTGGGTGATGCGACCGGTTGCGAGATCCTCGACGTACAGGTTGCTCTCCCGCACGTATCCCACTCGTTTCCCATCGGGAGAGAACTTCGCGAACATCAGGGTGGACGGCTTGGCCCGCGGACCGCCCAGCTTCCGGAGCCGACCCCCCTTGAGGGACAGGACCCAGAAGTCGCCTCGGGTATTCTGGCGCCAAACCGGTTTGGAGTTGGTGAAGATCAGCAGCATCGATTCGTCATCGGACCACGAGTAGCCCTCCACCGTCAGTGGCACTGTGTCTCCAGGTGGGACCAGGCGTGAGGCTGGAACCAGCACCGTCCGGGCTCCGGTACGGCTGTCGTACCGCACCAGGTCCTGCGCCCCAGCCTTGTCAGGGGAGTGTTCCAGGGTGGTGTACGCGGCTCCCTTGGCGAGCCAGCGCGCCGGCCCAAAGGATTCAGGCCGGAAGTCCGCCGATCCGTAAATGCGGCGAACCGAAAGCAGCGAAGAATCCGGCAGCTGGGCCGTGGCGGGGGGCGCGAACAGGACCAGTGTCGCTGCGGCGAGGGTCGCTGGGAGCGTGAGACGATGCACGGGATTGCTTCTCCTGGTGGGGTCGCTGGTACTCAACGAATCGGCGCGGCGTTCGTTTCAGGGACGGGCGACAGCCCGAGGACCACCGGCCCGGCAAAGATACTCACCGGATGAATGCCGGCGTGAGGGGATTCAGTCGAAAACGTGGCGCAGGAATCGTCCCGTCGAGCTCCTGGGCGAGGCCACGATCTCCTCCGGAGTCCCCTGCGCGACGATCTCGCCGCCCTTTTCCCCGCCTTCCGGACCGAGGTCGATGATCCAGTCGGCCGTCTTGATGACGTCCAGATTGTGCTCGATGACCAGGACACTGTTGCCCTTGTCCACCAGCCGGTGCAGCACCTCGAGCAGCAGGCGCACATCCTCAAAGTGGAGGCCGGTAGTGGGCTCGTCGAGGATATAGAGAGTCCGGCCGGTATCCCGCTTGGCCAGTTCGGTGGCCAGTTTCACCCGCTGGGCCTCTCCGCCCGACAGGGTGGTGGCCGCCTGCCCGAGATGGATGTAGCCGAGACCGACATCGTTCAGCAGCTCCAGCCGCTCGGCGATCCGGCGCTGCGCTTCGAAGAACTCCAGCGCGTCACCGACCGTCAGGTCGAGGACCTCGGCGATGCTCCGGCCCTTGTAGCGCACCTCGAGAGTCTCCCGGTTGTAGCGCTTGCCCTTGCAGACCTCGCAGGGAACGTAGACGTCAGGCAGGAAGTGCATCTCGATCTTCACCAGCCCATCGCCCTCGCAGGCCTCGCACCGTCCCCCCTTCACATTGAAGGAAAAGCGGCCTGGACCGTAGCCCCGGAGCTTGGCCTCGGGGAGCTGGGTGAACAGCTCGCGGATCGGGGTAAAGAGGCCGGTGTAGGTCGCGGGGTTGCTTCGGGGGGTGCGTCCGATGGGGCTCTGATCGATGTCGATCACCTTGTCGATCAAATCCAGGCCATCGATGCCCCGATGTTGCCCGGGAATCACCTTGGCCCGGTAGAAGTGCCGCGCCAGCGCCTGATACAGGATATCGGTGACCAGGGTGGACTTGCCCGAGCCGGACACGCCGGTGACGGCAACGAACAGGCCGAGGGGGACGTCCACCGTCAGGTTCTTGAGGTTGTTGGCCTTGGCGCCGCTGATCCGGAGCCGCTTCCCCGGCTGGGCCAGGCGGCGCCCGGACGGCACCGGAATCCGGAGCTCGCCGCGCAGGTAGCGCGCGGTGAGCGAGGTGGGGTGGGCCAGAATCTCCTGGACCGACCCTTCCGCGACCAGTTCGCCGCCGAAGCGGCCCGCGCGGGGACCCAGGTCGACGACGTGGTCCGCGGTCCGAATGGTCTCCTCATCGTGCTCCACCACCAGGACGGTGTTGCCGAGATCACGCAGGTCCTTGAGGGTGGCGAGCAGCCGTTCGTTGTCCCGTTGGTGCAGACCGATGCTCGGCTCGTCCAGAACGTAGAGTACCCCGGTGAGCCGCGATCCGATCTGCGTCGCCAGCCGGATCCGCTGGGCCTCGCCGCCAGAGAGGGTCCCCGCACTGCGGCCGAGGGTGAGATAGTCGAGACCCACGTCCCGCAGGAATCGAAGCCGGTCAGTGACCTCCTTGAGGATCGGCCCGGCGACCTCGGGGTCGAGCCCGGCGCTCCGGCCCGCGGACCTGAGCGGCAGGGCGTCAAAGAAGTCGAAGGCCCGCGACACCGAGAGGTCAACCACGTCGCCGATGCTCTTGCCGGCGACCAGCACCGCCAAAGACTCCGGCTTGAGCCGCTTGCCACCGCAGGCCCGGCAGGGCTCTTCTACCATATACT
>DASPUE010000079.1:0-4224 GCA_035623055.1 Gemmatimonadales bacterium | reverse complement strand
CGAAGAAACACCGGCTGCGAAGAGGATTCCTTCAAGCTCGGAGATGCTGGCGAACCGCCACAGCCGGCGATACAGACCGAACAGAAACAACAGCCCGAGCTTCAGTGGAAACGAGAATAGCAGGTAGGTAGCAACGACAGCGACATACGGCGCCGGCCACGCGAACCCCTCGAAGCGAACCACGGCCGCAAACAGGGTCGCGACCGGCAGCAGAATCAGGTCCAGCGCAAGCAGATGACGGTTACGGAACGTGCTCCGACCGTGGATTCCCATGGCGACTCGTTCTGTGTTCTAACTGGCCCGTGCTGCACTCCGCGGGCGGAATGTAACGGTGGACGTTTTGGAGTCAATTCGAGTCACACCCCATTCGTGCCATTCTTAATGGGGTCTTAGTAAGTGAACGCACCCACACCTTCATGACTCTCACGCGGCCAGCGGAATCCCAGCGCACATGCAAGGCAGTAAGCCGATCGAGCGATTTCCGTTTGAGGAGCGCCAGAGAGGCACCGACTCAGCTGGCCGCCATGAGCGCCGCCGCTTGAGCCGGCGGAAACGACTGACCAGTTAGTTTATCGTAACCATTGTCCAGGTCGAGAGTTCGGGACCTGGTCATGGGAAGCGATTCACCACCCGCTCCGTGAGGCAGCGAAGCCCATGACAGATCCCGCGGCCTTGCTGGCCTTCATTCGAGGGGAGCTGGAGGCTAGCGCAGCAGTCCTCCGCGCCTTGGAAGGCTCCGCGCCCGCGATTCAGGCCGCTGGCCAGCTCATCGCGACTTCACTCGAGGCCGGAGGCAAGCTGCTGCTCTGTGGCAATGGGGGCAGTGCCGCCGATTGCCAGCATCTCGCCGCCGAACTAGTGAACCTGCTCGATCGCCGTCACCCCCGTCCGGCGCTGGCCGCGATGGCGCTCACCACCGACACCTCGCTGCTGACCGCCATCGCCAACGACGTCGGGTTTGAACAGGTGTTCGAGCGCCAGGTGGAGGGGCTGGGCCGGACCGGGGATGTATTGCTGGCGATCAGCACGAGCGGGAATTCACCCAATATCCTGCGGGCGATGGAGCGGAGCCGGAAACTTGGACTCCGGACAGTGCTGCTCACCGGGGAGGAGGGAGGCCGGGCGCGCGTGCTCGCCGATGTGGCGGTGCTGGTACCGAGCCACGAGACCCGCCGAATCCAGGAAGCGCATGCGGCAGTGGGGCACCTGCTCTGTGCGCTCGTCGAGCGGTCGTTGGCCGGCCGCTAGGTAGCCGAAGAGCTGCTCTGCGAGGCGCCTCGGGCCGCCTCACTCGGGCGCGGAATCGGAACGGCCGCGCCCTCCGCCGGCGATCAGGTAGGCCAACAGAAGTATCAGGACGCTGATCGCGAGCACCAGGGGCAGCGCGCCACGAAAGACCCACCCGACGAACGCCAGAATGGACAGAATGATGTTGACCACCTGGACTGCCAGATCCACGCGGCCGTGGCTCCAGCCGGCCTGAACCAGTCGTTGATAGGCATGGCTCCGGTGAGCGCGGTACCAGCGTTCTCCCCGCACCATTCTCCGGAGGAGCGTGATCGTCGCGTCGCCGAAAAAGACCCCAAGAAGCAGCAGCCAGAGCAGTGCCGGCGTATGGCCCTGGCGCTCACCGGCAAGCGCAAGCCCGGCAAACAGGAACCCCAGGAGCCCGGACCCGACGTCCCCCATGAAGATCTTCGCGCGGGGGCGATTCCAGACCAGAAATCCCGCGCTGGCACCCGCGATGGACAGCGACACCAGCGCCAGACCTTCTGACCCATCTCCGAGAAGAAACAGTCCACCCATCACCCCGACCATGATTGCCTCCAGCCCGGCGACCCCGTCGATACCGTCCATGAAGTTGTAGAAATTGATCGCCCACGCGACCGCTAAGACCGCGAGGAGGCTCCCGCCCGGCCCCAGGTGCACCAGCTTGCCGCCCAGGTCCAGGCTCGGGAAGCCGCCGAGCCACGCGACCAGCCATGCCGCGGCCGCGAAGTGGACAACCCCGCGCACCGTCGCCGAGAGACCGCGCCGGTCGTCCCGCCAGCCGACCAGGGCGACGAGCACCCCACCCACGCCCAATCCGAGAGCCGCCCGGCCGTCCAGGTTCCCCGTCAGGTACACGCCGATCACTGCCGCGAGCGACGGGAGCACGATCCCCCAGCCGCCACCGCGGGGGGTCGGGGTATCGTGGGAGCTGCGGTCGTTGGGTCGGTCGAGGATAGCGTGGGCAAGCGCGTACGCCCTCGCCCGCCCGGTGAGGAACCAGCCCACAGCGGCGGCCACGAAGAGCACCACCCAAGGTGTCGCCTTCACGAGGACGTTTGGGGAACGGCCGGCTCCTGCCGGGCGACCACCGCGAGACTGGTCACCGTGCTGCCGAGTTTGGTGGGCCACCGAAGCTTGCCGAGCGGCAGGACGGAGAGGGCTGCTCCCTCCCGACGCAACCGCTCGACCCCGAGCCATGGGCCTGCGATCACCGATTCTCCCGGCCAGAGCGCCCGACCCCGCGGAAAGTAGTCGTGCAGGAGCACGATGCCGCCGGGTCGGAGTCGGCGCAGCGCAGCCGGAAGTTCGCGATAGACGGTAGCGGCGCCGTGATCACCATCGAGAAAGATCAGGTCGAAGGGTTCTGTAGTCTCGGAAAGGAACTCGAGTGACGGTCGCGCGATGAACCGCACGGCATCGGCCATTCCCAGCTTCTCGATCATCGCGGCCGGGGAGAAGTGTGAGCCGTACCGTTCCCAAGGGCGGGTCACGGGATCATTGACATCCAGGATGTCCACGGTGATGAGCGATGGCCGCTCCTCCGGCCGGCCCCCATTCGCGCGGAGGGCTGCCGCGATGTGCACCGTCGAGGCACCGATGTGGGTCCCCACCTCGAGAACCCGTCGCGGACCGAGACCCCGAACCAGGTAATAAAGGGCCCGCCGATCCCCGGGGTTCACCCCCCCGGCCGTGCTGGTGATCTCGAAGCGTTCGAGTTCCCGTGCGACGGCGGGCCATTCGGCGTCGAGGGCCGGGTCGCCGAGCAGTCCTGCCAGACGTTCAGTGTCGAGGGCGGCCAGGGCCGCCGCCTCACACGTCGCGGCGGGGAGCCGGTTGAGGCGCCACTGTTCCCGCCAACGGATCGCCAGGCTCCGAGCCGGCGCCGGCAACACCTTCGCGACCACGCCGAGGGCCGTCACGCCCGGTTCCGGTCGAGACTTCGAAACCATTCGGCGGTCAATCGTATTCCTTCCTCGAAGGTGAACGGCGGGGTGTACCCGAGCAGGGCGCGGATCCGGGAGATATCCACCTGCAAAGACCCCAACAACCGCTCGACGGTGCTGGAGGTAAGGGGCGGGCGGCGCATCCAGGCGAGACGATCACCGAGTCGCCCGGCGAGCCGGATGGCGGCGCTCGGAACGGAGAAGAGGCGCGCCGGGCGGCCGAGTGCCCCGGCGACCGCCCGGATCAGGTCGGCGGTCGATACATCGTGGCCGTCGCTGACGAAGAATACCTCAGGCCCCTCGAGACCGGTGATCAGGCTCCGTTCAATCGCCGCACAGGCGTTGCCCACATACAGCAGACTCCGCCGATTGGCCACCGCAGCGAACGGGAGCGGGATCCCCCGGTCGACCGTGCGGAAGAGCCGGCGCATGTTTGCCCGCATCTCGGGACCGTAGATGGCCGGGAACCGAAGAATCATCGTGCGGAGGCCCAGCCGCCGGGACTCCTCGGTGGCCACCCGCTCCGCCTCGAGTTTGCTCCTCCCATAGACATCCGCTGGCCGCGGCGGAGTGGCCTCCGTCCACGGCCGGTCACTCCATTCACCGACCGCCTTCACGCTGCTGGAGTACACGAAGCGGGTGCAGCCTGTGTCCGCCGCGGCGTGGAGCGCGAGCCGAGTCAGTTCAACGTTTGCCGTGTGGTAGATCGCCTCGGCATCCGCCGACATCTCGTGCAGGACGTGCGCGCGGGCGGCCAAGTGCACCACGGCATCGGCGCCCCCAAACGCCGAGCGAAGGTCGGCGACACGGGCTCCGCCCGCCAGTCTCACCAGTTCCAGACCCGGAATCCCGGGGTCCCACCCCGATCTCGAGATGCCTCGGACTCGGTAGCCCCGCTCGATGAGCCACTGACACAGGTGGCGGCCAACAAAGCCGGAGGCGCCGGTAACGGCGACGCTGGGTTGAGTCGAAGGCATGCGGCGGGATTCCGGGATCATTCGGCGTGGCG
>DASPUE010000078.1:0-3475 GCA_035623055.1 Gemmatimonadales bacterium | reverse complement strand
GCTATTGGGAAGGGTGGGGATTGGCGATGGACAATCGGCTGCCGCATTTCAAGCCGATAGCCGATAGCTGATAGCCCTGTCTCCACAGCCAGACTTTCTATGATCGAACTAAAAAATGTCTACAAACGCTTCGGCCAGCAGGTGGTGCTGGGCGGTGTCGATTTCACGGTCAAGGACGGCGAGACGGTGGCGCTGCTCGGCCCGTCCGGCACCGGGAAGAGCGTGCTCCTCAAGCATATCGTGGGACTCATCCGGCAGGATTCCGGCATCGTGCTGGTGGATGGGAAGGATGTGGCGCATCTCAAGCGGTCGGAGCTGCGGGCGCTCCGCTCCACGATCGGGTACGTCTTTCAGAATGGGGCCCTGTTCGACTCGATGTCGGTGTATGAGAACATCCGGCTGGGGATCACCAACGAGGACCAGTACGCCGATGAGGCCTATTGCCGAGAGCGGGTGGCGCGCTGCCTCCAGCTGGTGAACCTGACGGTGGATACCGCGGAGAAGTACCCGGCCCAGCTGTCCGGCGGGATGCGGAAACGCGTGGGCATCTCCCGGGCGATCGCCGGAACACCCAAGTACCTGCTCTACGATGAGCCGACGTCCGGCCTGGACCCAGTCAATGCGGACATCATCGACCAGCTGGTCAAGAGTCTCGCCGCGGAGCTTGGCGTCACCAGCGTGATGGTCACCCACGACGTGCGGGGCTCGTTCAAGGTGGCCGATCGGTTGGCTCTGCTCACCGGCGGGAAGATCGTGCAGCAGGGGACGCCCCAGGAGTTCATGCAGTCCACCATTCCGGAGGTGCGCGAATTCCTCGAGCGCGACTTCGGCAACCTCACCTTCGCCGCCTGAACCATGGATCTTCATTACCAGAAGGAGATCACCGTCGGGACCCTGGTACTGGTGGGGATCGCCCTGTTCGTGGTCGGCACGATGTGGCTCAAGGGAGCGACGTTCCACCCGAGCGGGCGGGTCGCGCTGGTGCAGTTTGACAATATCCAGGGCCTCAAGGTGGACAACGAGGTCACGGTATCGGGCTACCCGGTGGGGAAGATCAAGAGCATCGAGTTCAAGGAGCCGGGGCGGGTGATGGTGACCATCACCCTTCCGCCCGATCTCGCCGTCAAGACCGATGCCTCCGCGGCCATCGTCTCGGGGTTCTTCAGTAACGACTCCCGCCTGACGCTCGATCCCGGCTCCGCCGGCGCGGCGCCGCTTGCGCCCGATGGGATCATCAACGGCACGATCGAGCGGGGCCTCTTCGCCAAGGGCGCGAGCCTCGCCGATCGGGCCGACTCCGTGCTCATCGGCGTGCAGGCGATCGCCAACCAGCGGACCGCCGACGAACTCACTCGGACCCTCAAGTCGCTGCAGCAGGTGCTCACCACCCTGAATCAGCACCTGCCCCAGACCACCACCGAGGCGCAGAAGACCATGGTGGCGCTCCGCCACCTGTCCGAGCATCTCGACAGCACCGTCGCGACGATCCCCGTCAAGAACGCGGTCGAGCGTGCCGATACTCTGGCGCGGAACCTCTCGACGATGTCCATCCAGCTCAACGCCACGGGGGCGCGGCTCGATACCCTGTTACAGCACATCAACGCAGGCCAGGGCACCATCGGGAAGTTTGCGACGGACAGCGGACTCTATACCGACAGCCGCGCGGCGCTGCAGGCGCTCAAGGTGCTGATCGACGAGCTCAACAAGCACCCGGGGAAGTTGAGTATTCAGGTGAAGCTGTTTTGAGCGTTCAGCGCGCAGCGTACGGCGATCAGGGGGCGATCGTTCGAGCTTGGTGGCCGCTCCGCGTCCGCCTCCCCACGCCCGTCCGCTTTCCGCTGAACGCCGAACGCTGAACGCTAGCCCCCCATGCCCCTCTCCCCATCCCCCACGCTGCTCAGCCCCAAGTTCACCGAGGCACTGCTCTATGCCGCGGAGTTGCACGGGCGGCAGCGGCGCAAGGGGAGCGGCATCCCGTTCCTGGCACACCTGCTCGGTGTGGCGGCGATCGTGCTGGAGGATGGGGGCGACGAAGAAGAAGGCATCGCGGCGCTGCTCCACGACGCGGTCGAAGACCATCCCCGCGCCGGCCTCACCGAAATGGAGATCCGGGAACGGTTCGGGAGCCGAGTGCATGGAATCGTGATGAGCTGCACCGAACCCGATCCCCACGCGCTCGAGCATGGCCACAAGGGGCCGTGGGAGGAGCGCAAGCGCAACTACATCACCCAGCTGGGCCGGGCGACGGACCCGAGCGTGCTCCGGGTCGCGACCGCCGACAAGCTGTACAACGCCCGCTCGATCATCAACGACATGCGCCTGGTCGGCGAAGAGGTCTGGAAGCGGTTCAGCGTTCCCAAGGCGAAGACGCTCTGGTATTACCGCGCGGTCTATGAGGCGCTCAAGGCAGCCACCCCGCCCGAGCGGGCCCGCCTGGTGCGCGAGCTCGGCGGGATCGTGGTGGCGATGGAGCGGGGCGTGAGGCAGATGACGGAGTAATCGCGTCTTACCGCTCCCCGCTCACCGCTGCTACTTTCTTCCCCATGCTCAAGCTCACCTTCCTCGGCACCGGCGCCGCCTGCCCGAGCGTCGACCGCAACGTCTCTTCGCTCGCGCTGACGCGGGACGGTGAGACGATGCTGTTCGATTGCGGCGAGGGCACCCAGCGCCAGATGATGCGCTACGGGGTGAGCTTCGCGTTCAGCGAGATCTTCTTTACCCACTTCCACTCGGACCACCTGCTCGGCGTCACCGGGCTGATGCGCACCCTGGGACTGCTCAATCTGTTTGGCGAGGAGTCACGCCGAGCCGGGTTGACGCTGTACGGCCCGCGCGGCGCGGAGAAGGTTCTCCGCCAGATCATGGAGGTGGGGATCGAACGGGTGAAGTTTCCGGTCGAGATCGTAGAGCTCAAGGTGGGGGATACGCTGCGACGCGGTGAGTACGACATCGTCACCTTTCCAACCGAACACCGCGCCGACACCCTGGGGTATGCCCTGATCGAGCACCCTCGTCTGGGCCGCTTTCACCCCGAGAAGGCGCGGGAGTTGGGCATCCCCGAGGGTCCGCTCTGGGGGAAGATTCACAAGGGAGAGGCGATTACCCTCCCCGATGGTCGCTCCATCAGGCCGGAGGAGCTGGTCGGCGGTCCTCGACCCGGGCGCAAGGTGGTGCTGTCCGGTGATACCCGCCCCTGCGCCGGCGTCAGGGAGATGGCCCAGGGCGCCGACCTCCTGGTTCACGAGGCGACCTTCAGTCATCAGGACTTGGAGCGCGCCAAGGAAACCGGCCACTCCACCGCCCGTGAGGCGGCGGAACTTGCGGTGCAAGCAGAGGTCCGCCATTTGATCCTGACTCACATCTCGCCCCGCTACACTCGTGAGGCACCCGAGCTGCTCGCCGAAGCCCGGGCGGTGTTTCCGGAATCCGCGATAGCGCGTGACGGGATGGAGGTGGAGGTGGGGTATGCGGCGAG
>DASPUE010000077.1:0-6445 GCA_035623055.1 Gemmatimonadales bacterium | reverse complement strand
GTCCAGCAACAGGATCATCACGCAGCTCGACACCACCGCGCCGGTCGTCGACTTGCCAACTCCTTCCGCCCCCTGCTCGGTGCTGAAGCCCTGGTAGCAGGAAATCACCGTGATGCAGATGGCAAAGGCGAAGCCCTTGATCACCGAATACCAGGCGTCGAAGGGGTGCCAGAAGACCTGGGCCCCGTACTTAAAGTCGGCGTCGGTGACGGGAAGTACCGCCTTCACCGCCAGCCATCCTGACACGATGCCGGTGATGTTGGCCACGACGGTGAGCATCGGGATCATGATCGTACCGCCGATCACCCGGGGAATCACCAGGTGACTCGCCGGTGAGCGGCCCAGGGTCTCCAACGCGTCGATCTGCTCGGTGACCCGCATCGTTCCCAGCTCGGCGGCGTAGCGGGCCCCGATCCGGCCCGCCAGGATGAGACCGGTGAGCACCGGGCCCAGCTCCAGCACCACCGATTCCACGATCAGCGACCCGGCGACGTAGTAGGGGATGTTGCCAGTGAACTGGTAGCCGGTCTGCAACGCCGTCACCGCGCCGGCGAAACCGGCCACCAGTAAGACGATCGGCAGGCTCCCCAGGCCGATGTTGTACATCTCGTCAATCGTGCGCGGCACCCAGACCCGCCACTCCGCGAGTCCCCGCACCATCTCGACGACCAGCAGGCTGAGCCGGCCGACGTGCGCCAGCCCGCCCAGCACGAAGCGGCCGAGCGGGCGGCGCAGGTCGAGGGTTCCGGCGGGTGCGGTCATAGCCAGGGCGCCGCGCTCCGGGTGCCGTGGGCGCGGCGTTGAAATCGGGTGTCAGCGGATCGTCCGGACCAGGCCGGTCCGGAGCGCACTATAGGATACAGCGTCTCCCCATTCCGTCATAGCTTACAGTGGGTCGGGCGATTCCGCCCCGGCTGCCGCGCACTCACGGTTCTGGCCCACGGATCCATGCCCCGTACCGCTTCCGATCTCCGTCGCTTCCGTCGCCGGCTCATCGCCTGGTTCCGGCGGCAGGGCCGCGACCTCCCCTGGCGCCGTACCCGGGACCCGTATCGGGTCCTGGTCTCGGAGTTCATGCTGCAGCAGACCCAGGTCGCTCGGGTGCTGGAGTACTATCCCCGCTTCCTGCGGCACTACCCCACCATCCACGACCTCGCCGAGGCCGGCCCGCGCGAAGTGCGTGAGGCCTGGGATGGGCTCGGCTACTACCGCCGAGCGGAGAACCTGCACCGGCTGGCGCGTACCGTGGTTCGAGACCTCGGCGGCACGCTGCCCGAGGAACCGGCGGCGCTGATGCAGCTGCCGGGGGTGGGGCGCTACACCGCGGGCGCGGTCGCCACCTTCGCCTTCGAGCGGGCCCATCCCGCGGTAGACACCAACGTCGCCCGCGTCATCCGCCGAGCCTTTCATCCGCGTGCGAGCGGCAGCAGCGGGACCCAGCGCATCTGGGCGACCGCACAGGAGCTCCAGCCGCGACCCGGCGCCGCGGCCTGGACCTTCAATCAGGGCATTATGGAATTGGGCGCGCTGGTCTGCACCGCGCGAGTGGCGCGCTGCGGGGAGTGTCCGGTGAGGGGGGTGTGCAAGACAGGGAAGGTGAGTAGCGAGTAGCGAGGGGCGAGGGGCGAGGGGCGAGGGGCGGCACGAAGTACTCACTACTCACAACTCGCTACTCGCCACTCGCTACTCAGTACTTGTGCAACACTCCCCCCAACATCGCCAACAACCCCAACACCCCCGCAATCGCCCCCGACATCGCTACCCGCTTGCGAAGGGCGTCGAACAGGGGTGCGGTGTCGCCGGTGGATTTGATCCGCGTCAGGCGGCTCAGGTTGGGGAGGGAGACGAACAGCACCAGGATCGCGGCGATCACCCCGCAGATCTGCATCAGCATGAGCCACGCCGTGGGGGCACCGGCCTTCGCGGCCGGAATCGAGAGCGCGATCCCCGACGCCAGGGTGAAGACGATGCCGGGCAGCATGTTCGTCCGGTGGACCCGGGCGAGGTATTGCACCAGAACGCCCTGGGTCGCCCGATCCTCTGAGCGGCTCCGGATACCGATCAGCATGCAGGCGAGTCCACCGCCCAGCCACAGGGTGAAGCCGGCAATGTGCAGCAAGTGCCAAATCGTCATCCGATCACCGTTTCCGCCAACATGGTATGGTCGATCGCCTGGCGTCCCTCGAAACCGGCGTCGACCTCGTGCCAGTGGGCGATATGAGGTTCTCCCATGCGCCAGCAGAGGAAGACCAGTCGGTCCTCCCGCAGGGCGTAGAAATCCACCAGGCCGGCCTCGAATCCCTTGAAGACGCAGCCGATCTCTTCCAGCTCCAGCAGGTACCCGTTGATCCGCTCCGCCTCCAGCGCCGCGGCATCCCGCAGTTCGAGTACCTCCGTCGACTCCCCCTCCTCGGCGCGGCGCGGTGCGGTGAGCAGCTCGTAGCGCGCCACCAGGTCCTTCCACCGGGGGTAGGCCTGAAGCAGGTCTCCCACGACCCGCCGGACCAGTGGCAGCGTCGCCTCCGCCTCACGGACGGTGAACAGGCGCGGCGTGGGCACACTCACCGCCAGATCAACCGGATCCCGGGAATCTGTTCCGGGTGACTGATGAACCCGATTACTCGGTGCTCGGAGTCCACCACGGTGATGGTGGGCCGGAGGTGGGACTCGCTCGGATCCTGATTCATGTAGACGCTCAGCCCATCGAGCTCGGTATCGGAACCGACCACGCTGCTGTCGGTCCGCATGATCGCGTCCGCGCGGGTGGTCTGCGGGTCGTTGCCGACCGCGAGGCACCGGGTCACCAGATCCCGATCGCTCAGCACCCCGAGAAAGCGCCGCGTGCGATGGTCGTCCACCACCGGCACGACGGAGATGTTGCGAGTGCGGAACATGATGGCCACTTCGCTCGCGGAGGCGTTGGCGACCGCGACGAAGGGGTTGGCGACCATGGCTTCGGAGGCTTTCATGGAGTCGAGGAGGCAGGTTGGGGGGATCAGGGATCAGGGCTCAGGTCCAGGGAGCATCGGGAAGAATTCCCTGACACCTCATCCCTGTCGACTGACGCCTGATACCTGATCCCTGATCGCCGTACGCTGAACCCTGTCCGCTGCTTCCCCCAATCTGCTCATCCCGCTCCCGATTTCAAGCCCGCGAGCGCCGCCCGCGTAGCCGCGTACCCTTCCTCGACATAGCGCCGCACCTGGTCCACCCGGAAGGTGGCGCCCTTTTCCACGCGCGGGCGCACGTATAAAAGCGGCGGGCGATTGGGATTCTGCCGCCAGAAGGCGAGCGCCGCCCGGGTCTGTTCGGACATGAGGATGGTCATCGCCTGGTTATGGGTCTCCACCACCGGCGGCAAACCGGTCGGGAGCCCCTCCCCCGCGAGCTCGTCGAACCCCGGCCCCACATCGACCGCGACTACCAACCGGGCCGGAATGATCGACGCGGCCTCGAGCGGCAGCACCGACCGGAGCCCACCGTCACAATAGCGCCGGCCATCGATCGTTACCGGAGGGAAGAAGAGCGGCAGCGCGCACGAGGCCCACAGCACGTCGATTAGCGGGGCGCTCCGTCCCCCCGCGCCGAACAGCACCAATTCGCCGCTGTCGAAGTCCGTTGCCGTGACGGTGAGGGGGAGCTTGAGGTCCTCGAAGCGCCGAGTGCCGAGCATCCGCTCGAGCGAGCGGCGCAGCGGAAGCGGCTTGAGCAGCGATCGCGCCCACAGTCCCTTGAGGAACGCGAAGGTCTCCGTCTGCACGATCTCCCGCTCGTCGATGCTGGCCACCCGCTCCAGCGCGGCGCGGGCGCCGAGCCCGCTGGCGAAGAGTGTCGCGAACACGGCTCCCATTGAAGTGCCGAGGAACTGCCCCGGCGAAAGCCCCGCCTCTTCCAGCGCCTGCAGCGCCCCGATATGGGCCGCCGCCTTGGCACCACCCCCGCCGCAGACCATCACCACTGCGGCGCTGCCGTCCCTGGGCGGAATCGCATCGGCGAGGTCGCGCCCCAGATGCACCTTGAGCGAGCCGCCCCCACGCTCGGCCGGTGGCATCGAACTCATCGGCGCCGCTCCTCCCGGTACAGGCGCGCCCGCTCGAAGCGTGCCTGCTCCTCCGGCGTCTCCGGCACCAGCCGAGGAACCGGCTTGGGTCGGCCCTGCTCATCGACGGCGACGAACACGATGTGCGCGCTGTGGGTGTGGCGCTTGACTCCGGTCGGGACCTCTTCGGCGTAGACCTCCACCGAGACGTGCATCGAGGTCTTGCCGACAAAATCCACCGTGGCCTTGCAGGTCACCAGGGCCCCCACACCGATGCGTTCCCGGAAATCCACCCGATCGAAGCTCGCGGTGACCGCCGGCCCGCCGGCGTGCCGGATCGCCGCCACCGCGGCCGCCTGATCGATCATCGAGAGCAGGTGACCGCCAAAAAGGTGCGACAGCACATTCAGCATGTGCGGCATCACCAGCGTGGTCAGCTCGGCGCGCGAATACGACATCGGGCGGGAGTCAGGGACCATGGAGGAAAGTCGTGAGAGGTGAAGTGTGGGATAGCGTGCAGCGTGCAGCGTGCAGCGTGAACGCTGTGCGCTGAACGCTGAACGCTGAACGCTGAACCTCAATAATCTACCGGCCGGAGATAGAACTCGCCGATCGCCGTCTGACTCACCATCGCCACCGTGGGAAGCCGCCGCTTCCAGTGGGTGGACTCGAGCCGGTTTCGCACCAGCTCGATCTCCGCCGGGGTGAAGCCAAGCGGCTCGATCTCCTCCGGGCGATACCCCTGCAGCAACCAGTGCAGGATGTGGTCCGCCTTGGGATAGGAGATCCCGAAGTCGCCTTCGTCCGTCTGGCCACGAATCAGGTCGGCGGAGGCCGGCTTGGCAACGATCACCTCCGGTACTCCGACGAAGCGCGCCAGCGCCCAGACCTGAGTCTTGAACAGATCCCCGATCGGGTTGACCGGCGGCGAGTCGTCGGCGTGCCAGGTGAAGTAGCCGAACAGCCGCTCGGTCTTGTTTCCCGTTCCCAGCGGTAGCGCGTCCAGCTCGGCGGAAAGATCGAACAACGTAATCATCCGCATCCGGGCCATCACATTGCCCCGGCGGGCCGGTGTCGACGCGCCACCGATAGCGCAGACGATGCCGTCCACGCCCGCAGTGATGTCCACCGTCCGGCTGGGAATCCCGAGCTTGTCGATGACCAGCGCGGCGTGCTCCAGACTCTCGGGACTGGAGCTGGCGTACGGCATTCGGACCGCGGTCACGTTCTCCGCGCCGAGCGCCTCCACCGCGAGGCAGGTGACCAGCGCGCTGTCCACGCCGCCGGAGAGTCCTACCACCACCCGCTTGAACTTCCGCCTGCGGATGATCTCATCACGGACGAACTCGACCAGCCAGCGGCGGGTGAGCGCGGGATCGATCGCGAGGGGATCGGGTTCCGTCGCTCCGCGACTCGAAACCCGCACCACTCTTGGCGCCGCCACTGCCGGCGCCCGTGGACTCGGCGGCTCCTCGGCCGGACGCACGGTGAGTCCCTGCACCAGGTAGGGGAGCCGAGTCTGCAGATCGGAGAGGAGCGGCGCTTCGGCACGCGCCCTGGTGATCTCGTCGAAATCGAACGTGACCGGAATCGTCGCCGGCTCGAACAGCGGTCCCTGCAGCAGGATCCGGCCCCGCGGATCGGAGACGATGGACCCGCCGGCGAAGCCCTTCCCTCCCTCGAACCCCACCAGGTGGGAGACCACCACATAGACGCCGTGCTCCTCGGCGATACCCTGCGCCAGGCGGTCCCAGCGATCCAGGTTCGCCGGCCGCGACTGCCCCGGCCTGGGATTGAGCCCCCGCGCCGGCGTGGCCGACATCACCAGCACGACCTGCGCGCCGTCCAGTGCAGCAATCGTCGGTGTCAGCGAATGCCAGGCATCCTCGCAGATGAGCATCGCGGCGCGGCCCCAGCGGGTGTCGAACGCCTCGACGCTCCGCCCTGGCTCGACGAACCGTTCCTCATCGAAGACGCCGTAGGTTGGGAGGAAGACCTTGCGGTGCACGTGCCGGATCCCGGCATCGCTCCCACCGAGACTGGCGTACATCGCGGAGTTGTGGAGATGGTTCCGCCAGACCTCGTAGAAGCCAATCGCGACATCGAGCGGCGGGGCGCCGCTCTCCCGGTGGACGCGCGCCACATCGGCGAAGAACTGCTCGGCCGGCAGCGCCAGCTCCTGCACCCCACCCTCGAGGAAGTATCCGGTAAGCGCCGACTCGGGAAAGACCAGGAGCGCAGGGGGCTCCGGCCATCCGGCCACGTCACGGAAGACCTCTCTGAGCCGCCCCAGATTGGCCGCGTAGTCTCCCTTGTCGGGGCGGAACTGGGCTATGGCGGCGAGGAGCATGGGGGAAGTTTAACCTAGAACTCAGTACTCAGTACTCAGTACTCAGTACCTAGTAC
>DASPUE010000076.1:0-8925 GCA_035623055.1 Gemmatimonadales bacterium | reverse complement strand
TACCATGCGGTCGAGCCGACCAGTGGCGCCCTCTTCAAGCTCCTCCGGGAAGTCGATCCGGCAGGCCACATCCTCATCGCCACCGAATAGCCCCGCACTTCCCGAGTCGTACTCCCCGGCGTACGTTCCGAGCGACCTGACTCCGAGGTTGGTTCGACGGTGACCGCATCCATCACCCGCCCGACTGCCGTGCTCACGCTGGACGGGGCGAAGCTGCTCGCGGCCGCCGCCGAGGCCGAGGCGCTTCGCCGGGGCTGGACCGTGGCGGTCGCCGTGGTGGATCCGGCCGGCGGCCTGATCCTGTTTCACATCCTCGACGGGACCCAGACAGGGAGTCAGGACATTGCAGTGCTGAAAGCGCGGACTGCGGCCCGCCTCAAGCGGCCCACGAAGGCTCTGGAAGACGGCATCGCCGGCGGGCGCTTGGCCCTGACCACGATCCCCGGCGCGGTGGCGCTCGAGGGCGGGGTGCCGATCGTGGTCGACGGGCACCTGGTCGGCGCCATCGGCGTGAGCGGCATGACCTCCGCGGAGGATGGGGTGGTGGCAGCCGCCGCGGTGGCCGCCCTGACCGCGGGCTGATCGTCAGCCGGCGCACCCTCACAGCGCCATAGTCGAAGAACCCGGGAGTCGAGAGACGTGTTGAAGGGACCGATCGTCATTGATGCGAAGGGGGACCTCCTCATCTTCGCCAATCAGGCCGCGGCGGAGCGGGAGCTGTCAGTCGAGGACGTGCGGGCGGGTGCCTATCCCGTCGCCTACGACTGCGAGGGGCGGCTGCTGCGCATCGAGGTCCAATCGCGCGAGCGCCGTATTCTCGGCGTCTTCCGCGATGTGCAGGAATCGGTGCGGATCATCGCCTACGAGCATATCCCGACCCATGATCAGGCGCTGCACAACCTGCTTGCCCGGTTCATTGCGCCGGTGCCTGCGATCGCACCGACGCGCGCGCGCTCCCGGACCTGACACTGCCTGGCCCGGCCGGCGCGTCGTGGGCTGCGGCCGCACCCTCTCCACGTGACCACCGCCCCCACAGAGCCGATCCGCCAGGCCACCCTTCGGGATCTTGACCTGGTGGCTCCGCTGTTCGACGCGTACCGGCAGTTCTACGGTCTGCCCCGCGACCCGGACCTGGCCCGCGCGTTCATCGGAGAGCGGCTGTCGCGTGGCGACTCGGTGATCTATCTGGCCGGGAGCACGGCCGCGGCGGTGGGCTTCGTGCAGCTGTATCCGGTTCTCTCCTCCACGTCGGCCCGTCCCGGTCGTCTGTGGCTCCTCAACGATCTGTTCGTCACGGTCCAGGCCCGGGGCAAGGGCGTCGCACGCGCCCTCATGGAGCGCGCCCGTGCGCTCGCCGTGGAGACCGGCGCCACCGGACTGTTCCTGCAAACGGCGCGGAACAACGTGACGGCGCGGCACCTGTACGAATCGCTCGGGTACCGCCTCGACGAAACGTTTGTCGTGTATGAGTTGGGCCTGCAGTGACCACCGAGAGTGTCCGGATCCGCGAAGCCCCATGCCCGCCGCCGCCATGATCCCCCAGTTCGAGACGGGAACGCCGGTCACCGGGCTCGACCACGCCACCGCGCTCGGTGCCCTGCTGGCATCGGGCACCGCCTATCTTTCGACCCTCCCCGATGCCACCTTCTTCGCCCCACAAGGGGAGGCTTGGTCGCCGGCGGATCATGTGCGGCACTTGCAGCTGGCGGGATCGCCCCTGCTCATGGCACTCAAGCTGCCGCGCTGGCTCCTCGCCCTCCGCTTCGGCCGAGGCCCCGGACATTCGCGCTCGTTTGATGAGGTCCGGTCCTTGTACATCAAGGCCCTCGCGGCCGGCGGTCAGGCGGGGCGCTTCACTCCCCGTCCCCGGGATCCCGGGCCGGACTCCCATGCGAACCGGATGACAATCATGAAGGCCTGGGCCGACGTGACCGTGAACCTCCAAGGTGCCGTCGCGCGGTGGCCGGAAACGGCGCTCGACCGCCAGCTGCTGCCCCATCCCCTGCTGGGATTGCTCACCACCCGCGAAATGTTCTCGTTCACGGTGTACCACACGGCCCACCACCTCCGGCGCGTCGCGGAACGCGCCGGGGCTTGAGCCGCACCCCGGCACCCGCGGCTTCGCGCATGTCGAGCGATTCCTATCGTCGGATCTACGCTGTCGTCCGCCGCATCCCGCGGGGCAAGGTGGCCACCTATGGCCAGGTGGCCCGACTGGCGGGGCTGTCGAACGCGGCACGGCAGGTGGGATACGCCCTGCACGCGGCGGGGGGAGTCTCGAGGCTCCCGTGGCACCGGGTCATCAACAGCGCGGGCCGAATCAGTCTCCCACCGGAAGGCGGGGGCCTGGAACAACGATTCCGCCTGCTCGAGGAGGGCATCGTGGTAGATGTCGCGGGCCGAGTCTCGCTGGCCCGCCACCAATGGCGCCCGCGGGCCCCTGCCCGGGCCACTCGCCGGCGGCGCCGGAGCTGACGGCCCGATGTCCCTCTCGTTCCTCGTCGCCCTCGGTCTCCTCGGCGTGTACCTGATGTTGCGCGGCAGGGCCCGGAGCCAGGCGGCCAATGCCGACCCCGATCTGGCTACCCTGGCGGAGCTCGCCCGGGCCGGATCCGATCTCGCCCAGCTCCACGAAATCGAATTTTTCCTCTACCTGCCCACCCAGCGGGCTGCGGAGGAAGTTGCCGCCCAACTCCAGAGTGAGGGCTTCACCGTGAAAGTCGAGTCCGGCGAGACCGCCGGCGACTGGCTCTGCCTCGCCACCCGCCAGATGAATCCGACACTCGACGAGCTGCAACGGCTTCGCCGGCATCTGAGCGCCGTGGCCGAGTCACGTGACGGGGCCTATGACGGATGGGGGGCGACGGTGGTGGAACCGGAGGACACCCGTTGAAGCCCCCCAACGGTCTCGTGATCCGGCGAGCCGAACCGGGGGACGCCACCCTCCTCGCCGCGCTGGCGCGCCGGACCTTCCGGGATGCATTCGGCGCCGCGAACCGTCCGGAGGACCTCGAGGCGCACCTGGATGCGCACTACACGCCTGATGAGATGGCCGCCGAGCTGGCCGATCCGAGTTGGTGTACCCTCCTGACCGAGGTGGATGGACAAGCGGCGGGGTATGCTCAGCTGGCCGCGGGCGATCCCCCCTGCGAGGGCGGCCCGGGCGGGATCATGCTCAGTCGGTTCTACCTGGAGCAGGCGTGGGTCGGTCGCGGGATCGCGGGACCGCTGTTGGCGGCGGTGCGTCGGGAGGCGCTCGCGCGGGGGGCCCGCTATCTCTGGTTGACGGTCTGGGAGCAGAATCCGCGCGCCATCGCCTTCTACCGCAAGGAGGGATTCGACGAAATCGGTGAAACGACCTTCACCGTCGGGAGCGATCCGCAGCGGGATCTGGTGATGCGCGCGCCCCTGTGACGAATCTGGCGCGAACCCCGCCTGTCCTGTACTATCGCCTGACATCCCCGTCATGGAGGAGCCGCTATGACGACCGTTCGCGACATTCTCGCTCGCAAGGGGCCGACGGTGGTGACCGTCGAGCCGCACAGCTCGGTGCTGGAAGCCGCACAGCTCATGAACTCGCGGGGGATCGGAGCCGTGCTGGTCACGCGGGAAGGGAAGTTGGAGGGCATCTTCACCGAGCGCGACGTCATGCGCCGGGTGGTAGCTGGCCAGCTCGATCCGGCGACCACGCCGGTGTGTGACGTGATGAGCACCGCACTCGTCGTCACCACACAGGAGGCACCGATCCGGGAGTGCGCCGCCCTGATGACCAGCCGGCGGATCCGGCATCTGCCGGTCATGTCCGCCGATGCGCTGATCGGCGTCATCACGACGGGAGACCTCATGGCCTTCGAGGTCGCCGAACAGGCCGTCACCATTGCCCAGCTCAGCAGCTACGTCTACGACACTCGCTGAGGCTCTCGCGCGTGGTCTGCTCGCGCTGCTATTCCTCTCGACGCCGCTTACGGCCCAGCAGGCCGGTCCGCCTCCCCTGCCCGGGTGGCTGGCCGGCTGCTGGCATCAGGCGGATGCCGGCCAGGTAGTAGATGAAGTCTGGCTCCCGCCGGGAGGGGCCAGCATGATCGGGGTCAGCCGAGCCGTCGAGGCCGACACCCTGCGCAGCTGGGAAATGATGGTCATCCGCGCCGGGCCCAACGGGCTCTTGTTCGAAGTCTCGCCCTCCGGGCAGGCGGTCGCCGCGTTCCTCGCCCCCACCGTCACCGACACGGCCGTCGCCTTCGAGAATCTGACCCACGATTTCCCCCAGCTGATCCGCTACGCGCGCCGGGGCACCGACTCGCTGTTCGCAACCGTCACCGGGACAGTGCGCGACCGCCAGCGAACGATCAACTACGCCTATGCGCGCGCCCCTTGTCCTGGCTCCTGAGCCGGCTCCGCCTGGGAGGGTGACCCACCTTACGGCGGCATTCGGCGCCGGATCCCAGCTTCCGGATCCCCATGAACGACTCCCCCGAGGAAGTCCCTTCGCTCCGCCCACCGGGGCCGCTGGCCTGCCCCAAGTGCCGCTCGACCATGGCAGCGGTCGAGTTCGCCGGGATCGAGGTGGATCGATGCACAGGCTGCGGGGGCATCTGGTTCGACCTGCTGGAACATGAGGCCCTGCGGGCCGCGCCCGGGGCGGAAGCGATCGACACGGGCGACCCCGCGCTTGGCGCGCGCTTCGATGCCGTCGGTCTGGTCCGCTGCCCGGTGGACGCCGAGCCGATGGTCCGCATGGTGGACCGGGCCCAGCCGGCGCTCTGGTTCGAGTCCTGCCCGCTCTGCTACGGGGTCTTCTTCGACGCCGGAGAGTTCTCCGAGTTCCGGGAAGATCACCTCCGCGATCTCTTCGTGCGCCACCGCCGGCACCGCCGGTTGTAGCGTTCCATCCCCGCCCTCAGCCCGCCACCCCGCCCCGCCGCCGCCCCCGCTCTACGGGTCGGGCGGGAAGTGATGTAGCTTTGACACCAGCGGTAAACGAGCAAACACACCTGGGGGACCCCATGGCGGACATGCGAGCAACGTGGCAGCAGGCGCTGGCGGACCTAGAACGGGAACGAGACGAGCTGAAGGTCCGGATCCATCTCGCCAAGGCCGAAGGCCGGGATGAGCTGGCGAAGCTGGATCAGAAGATTGCCGAGCTGCGGGTAAAGGCCCACGCCGCTGGAACCGAGGCGAAGGGCGCGATGGACGACGTCAGCAGCGCAGCGAAGAACCTCATGAACGAAATCCGCGCCGGGCTCGATCGGGTGCGCAAGACGTTCTAGACCCGGACAACGGATCCCATCTCCCATGGCGGACGCCACCCTTACCCAGCAGATCGCCCAGCTGCGGCAGCAACTCACCACCGTCGACGCTCAGCTCGCCAAGAGCAGCGGCAACGCGGAGGGACTCGAGGATCTCAAGGCGGCCGTCGACAATCTGCGCACCAGTGTCTGGGCAGTCCTGTCCGCCTCCCGCTCGAGCAACTATCCGGGCTTCATCACCCGGTTCCGCCTGCGGCGTGGCATCGACATCCTCAAGCAGGTGCTGGCCGATCTCGAAGGTGCCAGCGGCCAGGCCCTCCACCCCGAGCACTCAGAGATCCAGATCCTGATGCAGCAGCTGCACGATCGGATCGGCCGAATCCGGAGCCAGGGCGGTGCCTGACACGGGCCTGGAGCCGGGACCGGCGCTCCTGAGCCTGGCGATCGGGTTGGGACTCGCCGCGGCCTGCGGCTTCCGGGTGTTCGTCCCGCTGTTGATGGCGAGTGTCGCCGCCCGCGTCGGCCATCTGCCGCTCGCCGCGGGCTTCGGCTGGCTGGCGAGCCTGCCGGCCCTGATCGCGCTCGCCACGGCGACGGTCCTCGAGGTGGGCGCATACTACATCCCCTGGCTCGACCACGCCCTCGATACCATCGCCACTCCTACTGCGGTCCTCGCGGGCATTCTGGCCTCGGCGTCCGTGGTGACGCAGCTCCCCCCGATCCTCAAGTGGTCGGCGGCGATCATTGGGGGCGGTGGAGCCGCCGGACTCATCCAGGGCGCCTCGGTGTTGTTTCGCCTGAAGTCCTCGGTACTGACCGGCGGCCTGGGAAATCCGGTCGTATCCACGGCGGAGCTGGTCGGTGCCATCGGGACTGCGCTGCTCGCCCTGGTCTGGCCGCTCGTCTGTCTGGTCATCGTCGTCGCGTTGGTGATCATCGCCTTCCGGGCGACCGGACATCTCCTCTTCGGACGGCACCCCGCCGCGGCAGGCTGACGATGAAGTATCACTGGCCCCTCCTGGTCCTCGCGGCGTGGGCGACCCCTACCCTCGCTCAATCCACCTCCGATTCCGGCTTCGCCGGCGTGCAGTCGAGGGGCGCCAAGGTCATGGGCGTCGATCAGTACACCTCGCACCACGTGTTCGAGGACCTGCCCGACGGCGGTCGCATCGTGCTCCTGCGCAACGACCTCGCCGACTCCGTCGGCGCAGCCGCCATCCAGAGCCACCTCCGGGAGGTCGCCGGCAACTTCGCGCGGGGAGACTTCAGCGCCCCTTTTCTGGTGCACGCCCGGCAGGTACCGGGCACGGAAGCGATGGCTCGCCTGCGGGAAGCGATCCACTATCGGGTGAGCGATCGCCAGGGCGGTGGGGAGATCAGGATCACCACCAGCGACAGCACAGCGGTGACAGCGATCCACCAGTTCCTGGCCTTCCAGCGAATGGACCACCACGCGATGGGCCACGAAGCGATGGACCATCAGAACATGCCATGAGCTTGACGATCACCTCCTCCGCCTTCTCGAATGGCGGGGCGATCCCAGCGAGACACACCTGCGAGGGCGCCGATCAGTCGCCACCCCTGGCGTGGAGTGGCGTGCCGGCCGCTGCGCGGAGCGTGGTGCTCATCGTGGACGACCCTGACGCGCCCGATCCGGCCGCCCCGCAGCGGATCTGGGTCCACTGGGTGCTCTACAATCTCCCGCCGTCTGTGACCGGCCTCCCCGAGGCGGTGGCGCGGAAGGCACTGCCCCCCGGGACGCTCGAGGGCGTCACAGACTTCGGGCGGACCGGCTGGGGCGGACCCTGCCCACCTATCGGCCGCCACCGCTACTTCTTCCGACTCTATGCGTTGGATCGCCTGCTGGATGGGACGGCTCGGCAGACCCGCGCGGCGGTAGATCGGGCGATGGCGGGACACATCATCGCGCAGGCCGAGCTGATGGGAACCTACGAAAAGCACAAGCGCTAGCCCTTCTCCCCCGAAGACTCCCCCACCCACCTCTCTTCTGAGGCCGGACGATGCCCAGGTATCTCACTGAGTTTGTCGGGACGCTGTTTCTCGTGCTCACCGTGGGGCTGACGGTCGTGGGCCAGGTGCCAATGGCACCGCTCGCCATCGGCGCGTCACTGATGATCATGGTCTACATGGGCGGTCACATCTCTGGGGGCCATTACAACCCCGCGGTCTCGCTCGCGGCCACCCTTCGCGGCAAGCTGCCGAGCTCTGAGCTCGCTCCCTATATCGTGGCGCAGCTGCTCGGCGCCGTGGCGGCGAGCCTCCTGGTCTATGCCATCCTCGGCCAGACCTTCGCGCCGGCACCGGCACCGACGGCCAGCGTCACCGGAGCGCTACTGGTGGAGATTCTGTACACCTTCGCGCTCTGCATCGTGGTGCTGAACGCGGCCTGCGATGACCGCACCAAAGGCAATTCCTTCTATGGGTTGGCCATTGGCTTCACGATCGTGGTGGCCGCCTTCGCCGGCGGCGGGATCTCCGGGGGCGCGTTCAACCCGGCCGTGGGAGTCGGCCCGATCCTGGTCCACGGCTTTCTGGGTGGGGGAGGTTTCGGCAATCTGTGGCTCTACATCGTCGGGCCGCTGCTCGGCAGTGTGATCGCGGCCGGCCTGTTCAAGCTCCAGCAATCCTCCTGATTTCGCAGTCGAACCGGATGCCGGCTCCCATCGAGCTCCGATCCATGCAGAGCGGCGACTGGGAGGCGGTGCGCCAGATCTACGCCGAAGGGATCAGCACGGGCCACGCGACCCTCGAAACTCGCGCGCCCTCCTGGGAGGAGTGGGATCTCGCCCATGCGCCGACGCCACGATTCGTGGCCCGGTCAGACGGCGACATCGTCGGTTGGGCCGCCCTCGCCCCTGTCTCCCGCCGGCCGGTCTACCGGGGCGTCGCGGAGGTGAGCATCTACGTCTCGGCGCCCGCCCGGGGTCGTGGGACAGGACGCGCCCTGCTGGCCGCCCTGGTCGAGGCTGCCGAGTCGGCCGGTTACTGGACCCTGCAGGCATCAATTCTCCCCGAGAACGTCGCCAGCTTGGCGCTCCACCAGCACGCCGGCTTCCGGGTGATCGGCACCAGGGAGCGGATTGGCCAGCGCGACGGCGTCTGGCGAGACACCCTGCTCCTCGAGCGCAGAAGCCGTACAGTCGGTATCGACTGACTGGTTCGTTGGATCCCTGACCTTCCGGAGGCCCCATCAACACCGTCTTCTACCGCACCGCCGGACTGCTCACCCTGTCGAACATCTTCATGACGTTCGCCTGGTACGCTCACCTGCGAAATCTGGCGGGCCGGCCCTGGTACGTCGCGGCCATGGCAAGTTGGGGGATCGCCCTCTTCGAGTACCTGCTGCAGGTGCCCGCCAATCGCATCGGCTATACGAGCTTCTCGCTGGGCCAGCTCAAGATCCTGCAGGAAGTGATCACCTTGACGGTGTTCATTCCCTTCGCGGTGCTCTACATGCGGCAGCCCCTGAAGCTCGATTACCTGTACGCGGCGCTCTGCATTCTCGGCGCGGTCTACTTCATCTTCCGAAGCGCCTAGGGGTGAGCGCCCCGCTCGCGGCGAGCCCGGCCGGGAGCAGCACCAGGGTCACCACGGTCGACAGCGTCAACCCGCCGATGACCGCAATCGCAAGCGGCCGCTGCAGCTCCGCGCCGGCCCC
>DASPUE010000075.1:0-3772 GCA_035623055.1 Gemmatimonadales bacterium | reverse complement strand
TCATCGCGATCACCGTCTTTTCGGTGATCATGGGGGGCGCCCTGGGCTTTCTCTCGAGCCAGTCGAAGGGGCTCGATCGAAGCTCGAATGATATGGGAATGCTGCAGAACCTCACCTTCGCCGGTTCCATCATGGCGGAGGAGTTCCGGATGGCCGGGGCCAACACGCCGTTCAAGCAGCCCTCGGTCGTGTACGCCGGCACCACGGCATTCGCCTTCAACGCCGACTACGCCTCCAACACCGACAGCCTCTACACCGTCTACTACAATCCCGGGCTCCCGGCCGGGCAGGTGAACGCGCTCACCTCTTCGCAGCGCTTCGCGCTGCCAGGCACCAGTCCGGCGTTCAACTACCCCGACTCGAACTACTTCGCGGCCGGCAACGCCACCCTCAACAGCCCGGCCGAAACCATCATCTGGTACTTCACGCCGGACACCACCACGCCGGCTGCCAACGACTACCTGCTCATGCGCCAGGTGAATAACGCCGCGCCTGAGGTGGTCGTCCGGAACGTGCTCCAGACCGCCGGCAAGAACTTCTTCCAGTACTACTGGCAGCACATCCCGGCGGGCGGCACGGCGGCCGCGACCCTCGACACTGTGCCAACCGCCTGGATGCCGCTCAAGCATTCGGTGGGCGTTCACGGGTCGGTCGGAGATACCGGCGCGGTGGCCCATATCGACAGCCTCGGCTCGGTCGAGATCGCGTTCACGGTCACCAACGGTCAGACCGGGGCCGCGCTCCGCTCGCGGTCGATCGACTTCATGGTCCCGCTCCCGAACATCAGCACCAAGGCAGTCACCAGCTGCGGCGACATTCCGATTCTGGGGACCGCGGTCACCTCGACCTGGAAGGTCGATTCGACCCTGACGCCGTGGGACACCACGATGATCCTCAAGTGGAACCAGGCGGTGGACGAGGTGGGTGGCGAGAAGGACGTGAAGGCCTACGTCATCTGGCGTCGGCTCACCACCGATACCGGCTTCACCGATCCCATCGCCAGCGTGCCGTCGGGCTCCCCGACGCCCAGCTATAACGACCAGACCGCGGTAGTCGGGGCGCCCGGCTACATCTACGGTCTTGCGGCCCAGGATTGCACCCCGTCGCTCTCGACGGTGGCGACGGTCACTGCGCCCCTTACGCCCTGACGCGTCCCTGGAGAACCGGCCATGTCCTTTCGATTCTTGCGGAACCGGCGCGGCATCGCGCTGCTGACCACGCTGCTTGTGGCCTTCGCGGTCAGCGCCATCGCCATCACCGCAGTGATGATGACGCTGAACGCGAATCTCATCGGTAAGAACAGCGAGCGCGCGGCGATCGTCGACGCCGCTGCCCTCGCCGGCGTGGAGGAAGCGCGGAGTGCGATCAACGGCAACAAGGCGCTCTACCCGAACAACGGGTTCACCACGCTCGAGAGCAATGCCAAGGTAAAGAATGCCTCGAACACGGTGATTTCCGGCGGGGTGATCCGCTCCACCTATGCGGGCCCCAGCGGCATCACCAGCGGCCAGTATGGCATCGTGGGGAGCATCACCTCGGTGGCGCAGGACAGCTTCGGCAATAAGGCGGTGCGACGGCTCGAGGTGAACCAGCAGAGCTTCTCGAAGTTCGCCTACTTCACGAACTTCGAAACCGACACCTCCGGCAATACAATCGTCTTCGGTGGCGGTGACAAGCTGCAGGGCCCGGTCTTTTCCAACGACCTGATCAAGATCTACACGACACCGACGCCGGCCGTCACCTTTCTCGGGCAGGTCAGCACCGCCCAGAGCAGCATTCAGAATCAGGCCAACGCCTCGTTCGCGAAGCCCCCGATCCTGAACGCCGCCAAGATCCCCATGCCGACGGTCGCCGATCTCAACAAGCTCGACAGCCTTGCCCAGATCGGCGGCACCGAATTCGCCGGCTCGACCGCCGGCGGCGCCGGCCAGGCCCGGACCCGCGTCCACTTCCTGACGATCGACCTCGGACCGGCCAATGGCGGCGTCCAGGGCTTCTTCCGCGTGTATATCGGTACGGACGAGAACTACGTCTCGGCCAGCCTCCCGCCGACCACCAGCACGACCGGCAATTACCTGGAACTGTCGAAGAATTGCGGAGACAGTGTGGGCGGGATCTTCATGTCCGCCTTCTATCACGACACCGCGACCAGCGTGAGTCACAAGCACGGCGTCAGCGGCACCACCAACGCCAACAAGATCGCCCGCCGCGACTCGTCCCTCACCCGCGGTTTCCCACTCTCGCGCTGCTACCTCGGCGGCGACTCGGTCCTCACCACCCCCGGCACCGGAGCCAACTGGCCCAACACCGGTCAGCCCGACGGGGGCGCCTGGGTGCAGGCACCCGCTGGGATCCGGTCGGCGCTGGCCGCCCTCGGTGGAGTGATCACCGGCCGCCCGGATGCCAACTACCTGTTCCCGCTGAGCCGCGCCTGGAACTCGAACTTCAAGGGCGTGGTCTATGTGACAGGGAAGACTATCGTCAGTGGGGTGGTCCATGGCCGGGTGACGGTGGCCGCCACAGGAAACATCGTCTTCGCCGACGACATCACCTACTACCAGAACCCGGCCACGCGGGATTGCACCACCGGCGACATCGCCGGCTACTTCTCCGGCCAGTCAGTCATCGTCGCGAATAACACGATGAACGCGCCGCAGACGCTCAACACCAACGGGTCCCAGATCTCGGGGCCGCCGAGCGATCCGGCGTCGTTCCGCAGTTACAGCGCGACGAACGATGAAACGATTCATGGCTTCATCCTGACGCTCAAGACCTTCGGCGCCGAGCAGAATTCCGTGGGCTCCGAGAAGGCCCAGTCCTGCCTGAACGGCGGGACCTTCCCCGCCGGCCGAGGCTGCCTCAATACTTATGGCGGCATCATCCAGGGGAACCGCGGTGCCGTCGGTTTGACCTCTGGGGAAGGCTACATCAAGAACTACCAGTACGATGCCTGCGGAGCCACCGATCCGCCGCCGTACTACCCGACGACGGGCGTGTTCGTGAAGAACCGCTTCTACGAGCTCGATCCGACCCGGTTCAGCGTGGCGGGGTGGTACGCGGCCAACCAGAACTGAGCCGACCGCTCCGACGAAGAACCCTCCGGCGCCTGCCGGAGGGTTCTTCGTTTCTGCCTCACCCGCCGGCCGCTCCCTCTTCCTTCCGTCGAAGCACATCCCGCACGATCAGCTCGCCGTGTCCACGCGCGTTTTCGATGAACAACCGGTTGGCGTCCTTCCCGCTGGCGATCACCCCCGCCAGGTAGCACCCTGGGATCGGCGTCATCATGGTGCCTTCGTCGTGGGCGGCGACACCGGTCTGGACGTCGACCGGGACCCCGATCGACTCCAGCAGATCGGTATTCGCGTGGTAGCCCGTCATCGCGAGGACGGTGTCCGCGGGGAGCCGCCGCGCGGGACCGCCGCCCCGAGCACGAATCTCCACCGCATCCGGGGTAATGCAGACCACCTCACTGTTCCAGTGGGCGGCAATGCTCCCCTCTTTGACCCGGTTGGTGATGTCAGGCAGGACCCAGGGCTTGACCGTCCGGTCGAAGCCCTCGAACAGGTGCACCAGACTCACTCGGGCCCCTGCTCGCCAGCATTCGAGCGCCGCGTCCACGGCGCTGTTCCCCGCCCCGATCACCACCACATCCTGATGCCAGTGGCGATGCCCCTCGGTGAAGTAGTGATGGACGTGCGCCAGCTCCTCCCCCGGAACCCCGAGCAGGTTGGGCCAGTCGTAGTAGCCCGTCGCGAAGACGACGTTGGCCGTG
>DASPUE010000074.1:0-4771 GCA_035623055.1 Gemmatimonadales bacterium | reverse complement strand
GACGGAACCGGATGATATCACCAGGGCTGAAACTGCGACTCCCGTCTCGGTCTTCGTATACGATGAGGCTCCGGACTCTGCTGCCGCGTTCGGTCACCACCAGCAGTCCGTCATCGTCGCTGCCGCCGCCGTCCAGGTCTTGGCAGCAACGATCCACCGTGACGGTGCCCCCTCGCCGCGGCGCCAATAGCCAGAGGCACGCCAGTCCGAGCGCGATCCCCGCGGCGATACCCATGAGCCAGGAGCGGCCGGGCCGCCCGCTCCCGTCCGCCCGATCGCCCCGTTGGAACCGCCCGAGCAGCTCGGCGCCGAGGGAGGCCCGCGGCTCGAACCTGACCGCTCCGAGTGCCCGGTCCAGGTCGCGGAGGTGCTCGGGAAGCTGCGTCATTGCTCCGGCTCCACCAGGATGGCGCGGAGGCGGTCGAGCGCGCGCCACAGACGGGTCCGTACCGCGGGCTCCCGCACGCCGAGCACCTGGGCTACCTCGGCGGTATCAAGGCCGCTGCCGTAGCGGAGGCTGATGACCTCTCGGTCCCGGGGCCCCAGCATGGCCACGCCATCAAGCAAGCGGGCCACCTGCTCCTCCCACAGGAGCCGCTCCTCGGGCGAGGGGGCGTCGGTCGCGAGATCTCGCATGCTGCCGATCGGCAGGTGCCGGCGCAGCCGCGAGCGCCTGAGATGGTCCCGGAGCGTGTTCTGAGCAATCCGGAAGATCCAGGTCCTGGGGTGGCCCCTGGACTCGTCGAATCGGTCCGCCGCTCGGAAGGCCTTGAGGAAGGTGTCAGCGGTAACGTCCTCAGCCATATCTGCCGATGGCAGGTGAAACCGGACGTAACTGTACACCGCCCTGCCGTAGGCCTCGTACCAGGCCTGGCAGCGGGCTTCAGCGGTTGAACTAATCCCTTGACCGGGGGCGACTTGCTGCTGGGAGTCCGGCATGACTGAGATAATACGCAGAACCTGCCCGGGCGTCACGCAGCGGTGCGCTGGGGGAGCTGCCCTGCTCTGCGGTCACGGAATACACAAAGGAAAAGAGGTGAGGAAGCCGTCAGCTCGCCGGTGGCTCCTCACCCCCCTTCATCATGAACCCACACGCGGATGACGGCTCTGTCAGGGCGAGCCGGCACCCGGTCTGCTGCCTCGATCAATTCCCACCTGGGATGGCATAAGCGTCAAACCCAGAGACCTACCGGCCAGGCCAGAAGAGTGCCCTCCAAAGGAGGTAGATCGAGAAACCCACGAGGAGAACGCCGAGCGGAAATGCCAGCAGTTCTCCCCGCCTTGGCAAGGACCCACCGATTCGGTAGTCCAGCCACCCTAGCGACCGGCGCGCTGCGCCCAGGATTTCCGTCTCGAGGGAGTGGCGAGGCTGGAACTGAACTCTCGTCAGCAATTCCCCCAGCATCCGTGGGTCGCTGATGTGCCCCTGTTCCTCACCTGCGCGCCCCAGCGATCGCCTCATCGCTACTGATACGCGCCAGACAGAGCGGCGTCACCCCGCTTCGGTTGACCTCGGGCAGTCTCGCAGTGGGTGCCAAGTCAGTCGCTGTCTCCTTGACCCTGGGTGCCGGCCCCGCCAAAAGTCCGACGAACAACCAGCCGGAACGCCCGTTCTGCCCCCGGCGTCAGGAAGCGTTCGATAGGATTGGACGGATCTCCCTCGTTCACGTTGTATGTGCCGAAGATCGCGTAGTGCTTGTTGAACACGTTGGTCACCAATCCGATCACCTCCCACGGGCCGTGGCCCCAGGCCACTCGCGCATCCGCGATGAAGTAGCTGGGAAGCTGCCGGTCGGTGTTGGCTTCGTCACCCCGCAGGTATTGCTCGCCAATATAGCGTCCGTCACCGCGGAGCTCGAAGTTGTCGGGCAGCTGGAAATCCGCTCCGAACTTGACGGTGTGTGCTGGAATCAGGGGAATGACATCGCCCGGGACCACGGTTTCCTCCCCGAGCGTGTCGATCGGGGTGGAAAGCTGGGCGGTCGACTGGAATGTGGAATGATTGTAGGCGTAACTCACGTACACCGAGTGGCCCTTGCCGAAGCCGGCGGAAATGCCGAGCTCCACACCTTCACGCCGCGTCTTCGCAAGGTTGGCGAAGTATCCGTTGATGGTCGAACCTGTCGCGGGATTGGTCGTGCCGAGGAGCCAGATATCGTTTCGGACATCCGATCGATACACCGTCGCAGTCGCTACCACCCGGTCCCGGCTTAATGTGGCACCCGCCTCATAAGTGGTTGTAGTAACCGGCTTGATCGGTGGATCAGCGCCAAGGTTGTAGGGAAGCGAACAGGGAATGTTGGGATCGGCACAGGCTGCCTCGATGAGGGCCGGGGCCCGGAAGGCATTGCCGACGGAGGCATAAACCGAAAGGCCTCCTCCGGCGTCCACTGTCAGCCCGCCACGCGGGCTGACGTGAGAGAAGGAGCTCGTCGTATCGTTGGCGGGGTCGAGCAGATCGTGATATGGAACTCGGGTGTAGTCGTATCGTGCCCCGCCGGAGATGGTGACGCGGCCCAGCGTGAGGTCGGCGGTGATGAACCCGGACGCATCCCAGAGCGGGCTCTTGATATACGTCGTCTGGTCGAGGCCCCCGCCGAACTTGGCGGAATCCGCATAGAGCTGCAGGCTGGTTCGGTTGACCGTCCCGTCCGTGCCAATGCGGAGGCCCAGTACCGCGGTACCGAGGGTGTGACCGTACCGGTAGTCCACACCCCACCCGAAGGTGTTGTTGCGACTGCGATTCAGGTCGTCGGGATCGGACGCCTGATTGGCGTTGAAGCGCTCCCCCTTGCTGTAGCGATAATAGGTTCGGAAGGACAGGCGCCCGGTACCGGCGACCTTGTACCCTGACAGGGCCCCCTGGAACAAGTCGAGGTCTTCGTAGTCGCCCGATGAGAGATTGGAGTCAGGCCGCTGATCGAAAATGCTCGCCGGCAGGGACCCGGCGGTCTCCGCGCGGGACTCGCCGCCGAACCCCTGGAAATTGAGTCCCCAGTCGGCGGTGAACTTGCCGACATTGAAGAACCCGTTGTAGTCGTGCGCGCCAGTCACCTGCCGCCAGCCATCCGCCCGGTCGGCGCCGCCTCCAACGAAGTAGCTGAGGCCACTCGGCGTCCCGCCGCTGATCGAGGCGTTGCCGCCGAAAGTGTTCCACGACCCGCCGTCCAGTTCGATCTCGCCATGCGCCGGCCCACTGCCGTGGACCGTCACCAAGTTGATCGCCCCGCCCAGCGAATTGGGCCCCTGAATGGATGCGGTGCCGGAGATCAACTCCACCCGGGAGATATACTGCATCGGCAGCAGGTCGAAGTTCACTTCCGCCGCATCCGGCTCATTCTGCCTCACGCCATCCAGAAACACCGAAACCCCCTGCGGGGTCCCGACGACCGGGGACGCGAGAAAGCCCCGGGTGCTGATGCCGAGCTTCTTGTCGGCTCCGAGGTCGTCATAGAGGGTGACGCCGGTCTGTTGGGCCATGACATCCGACAGGATATGCGGTTCGTAGGCATCGACTTGTGCTCCACTCAGGATCGTGATGCGGGCGGGTACCCCCGAGTTGACCTGGGGCCCGGCCCAGGGCTGAATCGTCCCGACCACCTCGATGGGAGTGAGGGTTACCACGTGCGTCGTGTCACGACGCGCGCTGTCAGGTTGCTGAGCCGTGAGTGAGGCGCACACCACGGTCAGCAGCAGGCAGACTAGAGCAAGGCGGTGCATGACGGTCCATGGGAAAGAGTGGGATTCGGTGCCAGCGACTTCCTTACAAAGAGGACGCCGCCCTGGGCGGCGAATGCGTTTGCGGTAGCGCGGAGACCGTCACCGGTACGAGAGGCAACTGCAAGCAGGGCATTCAGATGTGCAACACTACGCACCACCTACGCCGGCGTCACAGGGTGAGGCATCGACAGGCGATGCCACCCCGGCCGGGACGGCGCTGGCTTCAGCCAGGCGGCAAATGTCGGAGGGTGGAGTGCTCGGCCGGAGCCGGCGTGCGGGAAGGAGGTCGTGCCGGCCAGAGAACAGAACGGCTGGAGGCGACGATTCTAGAACGCCGCGAGACCCGTGATCTGCTCGCCCAGGATCAGCGAATGCATGTCGTGGGTGCCTTCGTAGGTATAGACCGACTCGAGGTTGGCCAAGTGGCGCATCGAGTGGTATTCGACAAGGATGCCGTTGGCGCCGAGCAGCCGCCGCGCCTCGCGGGCGCACTCACAGGCCATGTTGACGTTGTTGCGCTTGGCCAGTGACACCTGGGCGGCGGTCATGGTTCCCCGGTCCTTGAGGCGCCCCAGCTGCAGCGCCAGCAGCTGGGCCTTGGTGATCTCGGTCAGCATGTCGGCAAGACGCACCTGCTGGATCTGGGTTTGACCGATAGGCCGGTCGAACATGACCCTGGTCCCGGCATAGCGAACGGCTTCGTCGTAGCACGCCATGGCCGCCCCCGTCGCCCCCCAGGCGATCCCGTAGCGCGCCTGGGTCAGGCACATGAGGGGGCTCTTGAGCCCTCCGCTCCCCGGAAGCATGGCGTCCTTCGGCAGCTTCACGTCCGTGAGCGTCAGTTCGCTGGTATCCGAGGCCCGAAGCGACAGTTTGCCCTTCTGATCCCGCGCGGAGAACCCCGGTGTATTGGTGGGAACGATGAATCCCCGCACCGACCGCGGGTCCTTGAGGTCCCCGGTCTTGGCCCAGATGATCGCGACGTCCGCCTGGGACCCGTTGGTGATCCACATCTTGGTACCGTTCAAGACCCATCCGCCGGTGGTTTCCC
>DASPUE010000073.1:0-4401 GCA_035623055.1 Gemmatimonadales bacterium | reverse complement strand
CAGCCGATCGGTGTCGTCATGGTACCCCGTGAACACCTTTCGGGGTACGCCCAGCCGCTTCCCCCGAAGCGCCCCGGGATCGAGAAAGCTGGTGTAGTCGATGCCCGTGTGTGAGACGGCGGAACGGGTCGCCGGATCCCTGGGGTCCACGCCGGTCATGGCGGTGAGGAGCAGGGCGGCATCCGCCACGGAACGACAGATCGGACCCGCGGTGTCTTGCGCAGCCGAGATGGGGATGATGCCACTGCGACTGATCAGGCCAACCGTCGGCTTGATGCCGACCAGCCCCACCGTGGCCGCTGGGCAGGTGATCGAGCCATCCGTCTCCGTACCTACTCCCGCGGCCGCGTAACTCGCGGCCACGCCGCCCGCGGTTCCGGAACTGGACCCGCATGGGGTACGGTCGAGTGCATAGGGGTTCTTCCCCTGGCCACCTCGGCTGCACCACCCGCTCGAAGATCGCGGTGAGCGGAAGTTGGCCCACTCGCTCATGCTCGCCTTGGCCAGGAGGATCGCGCCGGCTTCCCGAAGCCGTTGCGCAAGGAAAGCGTCTTGCGAGGCCCGAGAGCCCTCCAGCGCCAGCGATCCCGCGGTGGTGGTCATCCGGTCTCCGGTATCGATATTGTCCTTGAGCAGCACCGGAATGCCGTGCAACGGCCCGCGAACGTGGCCAGCACGCCGCTCCAAGTCGAGCTGTCGGGCGATTGCCGTCGCGTCGGGATTGGTATCCAGAATGTGCCGAAGCGTCGGACCTCTTCGGTCCAAGTCCGCGATCCGTCGGAGAGAACCCTCCACCAGATCCACGGCGGTCCACCGCCGATCCCCAAGGCCGGCCCGCAGCTCGGCGATGGAGAGCTCGACGAAGTCCGAGGCGGGAACCCGCGACGGGTGATCTGTTGAAAAGTTACGATCTCCCACTAAGGCTCGACCGGAGGGAAATGTGCTGGCGGCTGCCACCCCGGCAGCCGCGAGGAAGTCGCGCCGGGAAAGCGAGGAGAACGGGCTTTGGGAACCTGGGTCACTGTTCACGGAGCCGCTCCATGCGAAGGTATCCATGCAATTCTGCTGTCCACGGTCTGGGCGAGCCTAGAAGCGACGCGCCTTTCCCGCGCCGACGGGCCTATCAAGCGCAAGTAATAGGTTAGCTTGCCATGACCGATAACTTATTGATTAGCAATGCTATTCACTACTGTATATCATGTCGTTTCTAGGGCCTATCTCGATAGTGCATAATCCTGGGACAGAAAAGCTCCTGTACAGCTCGAAGGCGGCACGCATTCTGATGTTCCGGTGATCCCGCGGGATCGACCATTGGAGACCCATGTATCGCATCAGGCTCGAGTCGGGGGAGGAGGCCGTCTACCGGAGCGCGGAGGAGCTGGCTCTCGCCGTGAGCTCAGGTGTAGTGAGCCCGACCGCCGAAGTTTTCCACAATGCGGCTAGCCGGTGGCTTCCCATCAATATCCACCCCGACTACCGGGCGGTCATCACCGGGAAGGGGCCTGCGCTCCCCGCCCTGCCGGAGCCCGAGCCTTCCCTGGGTGACTTGCCACCGTCCCTTAAGGGCGAAGCCGCCGCCTCGCTGGAGCCCCAAGGGCCTCCCCTGCTGAGTCTCGACTTCACCGCGGAGTACGATCCAGCACGGGACCCGACACCGCTCACGGCCGCCCCTGGCCCACCCCCGCACCTGGAAGTGAGCAGGGCTCGGAAGCTACGGACAATGCTCGCCCTCGCCATGGGCCTGGCTGCGATGACGATCGTGGGCGGGGGCTCGCTTGCCGCTTGGCGCTACCTCCTGCCCTGGCTCGAAGCACACCGGCCGGGTCCGGTAATCTCTGAAGGAATGCCCCCGGACCCCGGTCTGGACACGGACTCGGCTCCGACGGTCTACCCCGCGCCGAGACCTCCGTTGCCGCTGGTGGCCGAGAGTACTGCAGAGGTGACACCCCCACCGGGTACCCGTACCACCCGGCTCCCAGCCACACGGAACCGGAATCCGGGCTATCTCGAAGCCTACGCAGACGCCCGGGCGGAGATGGATGAGTCATTCGCCTATGTGAACTTCCAGAGGGTGTTCGCCGCTTCGCGCTTCGCCACGCCGGAGAGCCTTCGAGCGGCCCGGCGGATGGTCCAGGCTGCGGCCAACATCCTCAGGGTCTATCGGGGCCGCGAGGTCATGCTGGAACAGACCTATCGCCCCGACGATCCGGGGGGACAAGGCACATTTCGCGAGCCGTTCGAAACGGCCGAAGCCACTCGCGCCCTCCTCGCCAACATCGACAGCCTCTATGGCGTGGTGCTGACCCAACAGGGTCGCTTCAGCTACAACGGCGAGACGGTGAGCTTCGAGGATTCCCATGCCGCCGAGGAGTATGGGGACCTTCGTCGTCAGATTCTGATCACCATGGGCCAGTGGCGCGACTCGGCAGCCTCGCGGAATCTGGTCACCATGCCCCGCCTGATCCGGGCCTTGGCCGGAGCGGCTCCGCCGCTGCTCAAGCGGTAGCCGCGCTGCTCGCTCACGGGACGGTTAATCGCTATACTAATCATATGTTTCGCGTTCGCTTCGCCTCCGGTGAGGAGACGGTCTTCCAATCGGTAGACGAGCTGGCTGAAGGCATCCAGCGAGGCGCGGTGCCGCCCACCGCGGAGATTTTTCACGCCAAGAGCCAGCAGTGGCTCCCCATCGCCATTCACCCCGTGTTCGAGCAGGCGGTGCCGCGAGTCTATGCGGAGCCGGCAGAGGATCCGGTGGCGGGGGCCCCAACCCAGATCATTCCCGCAGACGAGGACCAGGACGGCTCGGTCCAGATCTACCAGATGGTCTCCAAGAGCGGCGTCGAACTGGAGCAGCGCCGGAGACCGCGTTGGATCGGACCCGCCGCAAGCATAGCGGCGGGGCTTGCGCTGGTCGGCGGAATGGCTTGGGTCATGCTGCCCAGCGGCAGTGCGAGCGTCGACCTGAACCGGCCGCTGGCGGCCCGCGAAATGGCCCGGCCCTCGAACTCCAGCACTTTTGCCACTCAAGCCATTCGCAACTGGGATGCGGCCCCGTCGAAGCTGGCCCTTCGGCTGGCGCGTTCCTCGGATAGCGCGTTCGATCAACTGGCCAATCGCGCCCGGGCGCTCGGGCTGACCAATCTGCTCGACCCGGTGCGTCTGGGCGCTGCAGACGCCGTGCGCAACACTCGTCGCTCGCTGGCCACCTTCGAGGCCACCTTGGCCAGTCACCGGGCAGCGGAGCGGGAGCGCTGGGCGGCCTACGCCGACACCGCGACGCACCTGACCGCGACCGGCGCCTGGACCCGGAGCGACGTGGAGGAATGGCGGGTCCGAATGCCAGCCATCGAATCCCCGACCGCGATTGCCCGCAGTGACTCTCTGCTGGGTGCACTCGACCGGCTGTATGGCTTGTTGTTCGATCAGAGCGGCTCCTACGACCTCGAACCGAGGGGCGCCCACTTCACTTCGCTGGCCGCTGGCGATCAATACAGCGAGATCCGCAAGTCGCTGCAGCATCTGGCCACCCCACGCCCCGACACGCCAGATCATCCCGAGGCAATCGTCTCGCTGCTCCTCTCCCTGGTGGGCGACGGAAGCCTGCCGCCCCACCTCGACGATTAGCCGGTTTCGGCACCGGCGATGGGACGGCCGCCCAGGGGCTGCGCCTTCCGTCCACTCCGCTCCATCGGCTTCTCCTGGGCCGGCCCCTTCACTTCCAGCATCCTCCAGAGATCCAGCGCGCGTTCCGTCAATTGTTCGGCCGCGGTGACCAGCGCCTGACTCGCGCGAACCTGCCGGACATTGGTTTCCATGTCCTCCGCGTCCCACCCGCGGGAATGGGCGATGAACGGGAATTGCGGAAACAGGTAGCCAAGCTCGCTCCAGAATGTCAGCAGCTGGCCGGCTACCGCCTGGACGTTGTCCTGGCCCCCGGTGATGATGAACGCCGCCACCTTCCGATGAATCAGGCAGCGATTGTGGATGGTGATCTGGTTCTGAATACAGTTCAATCGTTCCGCCATTCGATAGTACAGCGATCCCGCCTGCCCCCAGCGAATGGGGGTCGCGATCAGCACCACATCGGCCCAGTGGACCAGTCCGTCGTAGACGGGGGTGAGTTGATCGTCCGGATCGCGCTCGGTGATGGCACAGGGCCAGGTGCAGGCCGCGGCCGCCTTGGAGTAGTTCCCCTCGCACGGCCGAAACCGGAGATCGCGTAGCCGGATGAGCCTCGTGTCCGCGCCCAGGTGACTTCCCGCGTGCGCGACACCGGCGTCCAGCAGGTGATCCGAGGTGGAGAACCGGGGATTGTCCGCGTCCATCGCCGTGGTGGAGATTGCCAGGAGGCGTGGCGGTGCCCCGGGGGGACGGGGCGAGAACACCGTGAGCGGGTGAGCC
>DASPUE010000072.1:0-9327 GCA_035623055.1 Gemmatimonadales bacterium | reverse complement strand
TCGCGCGGCCAGGTAGCCGGGCGCCCCACCACCGATCGCGCCATCCCGTTGAGCAGCGAGGGATCCCCCGGGGTGGTAGCCCGACGGGATCCCTCGCCGCGTTTCGAGCCCCGGAATCAGACCGGTCATGACCGACACGATCGAACTTCGTCAGACGCTGGCCCGGGTCCGTGCCGACCTCGCCACCATCCCCGCGCTCGACGCCAGGGCGCTCGAGGCCGCCGAAGTGCGCCTGCTCGGGCGCAAACAGGGCGAGCTGACCGGGATCCTGAAGCAGCTCCCGGGGCTTTCCGCCGACGAGCGGCGCGCCGTGGGGGCCGAGGCCAACCAGCTCAAGCAGGAGCTGGAGGCCGCGTTCGCGGCACGGCGCGAGGCGCTGGAGGAAGAGGCCGCTGGTCAGGCGGCGCGCGGGCTGGACCTCACCATGCCGTCGCGTGGGCGCGCCACCGGGGGAATCCATCCAGTCACCCAGGTGGTGGAGGAAATCCTCTCGATCTTCCACGGACTCGGCTTCGCCCGGGCGATCGGCCCTGAGGCGGAAACCGAGTGGTACAACTTCGGCGCGCTCAACTTCCCGCCGGATCACCCGGCGATGGACATGCACGACACGCTGTACCTCGACATCCCCGACCGGCGGGTGAACGAGGATCGCCGGCGCAATCGCACCTCCGGGATCTCCGCGCCCCACGAACGGCGTGACCGCACCGATCGCCGGCAGCTCGACGAGGGGCGCTGGCTGCTCCGGACCCACACGTCGCCAGTGCAAATCCGGGTCATGCAGGAGGCCCCCCCGCCAATCCGGGTGGTGATCCCCGGCTGGGTCTATCGCAAGGACACTTTCGACGCCTCGCACGCGCCGGTCTTCGCGCAGATCGAAGGTCTGGCGGTGGACGAAGGCATCTCGTTCGTGGATCTCAAGGCCACCCTCAGTCACTTCGCGCGCGAGTTCTTCGGCTCGAAGACGGCGGTGCGCTTCCGGCCCTCGTTCTTCCCGTTCACCGAACCCTCCGCCGAGATGGATGTGAGCTGCGGAGTCTGCGGCGGCACTGGATGCGCTGCCTGCAAGGGGACCGGGTGGATGGAGATCTTGGGGTCGGGGATGGTGCATCCCAATGTGCTCGAGAACTGCGGGCTCGACCCGGAGCGATACACCGGATTCGCCTTCGGCATGGGCCCGGGGCGGATCGCCATGAATCGCTTCGGCATCACCGATATCCGGCTGTTCTACGAGAGCGACATGCGCTTCCTCGCGCAGTTCGCGCTCCTCGCGGGTCGCCGGTCATGAACGTCTCCCGCCGTTGGCTCGAGGCGTTCCTCCGGCGCGATCTCGAGGCCCAGGATCTGGCCCGCCGGCTCGCCCTGCTGGGCGTGCCCTGTGACGCGATCGAGCCGCTTCACCCCGGTCTCGAGCAGATCGTGGTCGGACTGGTCGAATCGGTGCGCCCCCATCCCAACGCCGACCGGCTGCGGCTCTGCGTGGTCGATGACGGCAGCCCGACCCGGCTGAACGTGGTGTGCGGGGCTCCCAACGTCACCGCGGGCCGGAAGTATCCGTTCGCCCGGATCGGTATCAGCTTGCCGGGAGGCATCACCCTCGAGCGGCGCAAGATCCGGGGTGAAGCCTCCGAAGGGATGCTCTGCTCCGCGCGGGAACTGGGGCTGGGACAGGATCACGACGGGATCCTCGAACTGGCCACCGAGGTTGCGCCGGGCACACCGCTGCTCGTCGCGCTCCCGGTCGCCGACGAGCGCCTGGTGCTCGATGTCACCCCCAACCGTCCCGATCTGTTGGGCCACAAGGGAATCGCCCGCGAGCTGGCGATCAGCTACGGCGTGCCCCTGCGCCTCCCCGCGATCCCCGGCGCCCCGGCGGAGGGGCTGGGGACGTTGCGCCGGGTACAGACGGAACGCGCGACGGTCGGAGGGGTCACCGTTGGGATCGACGACTCGAACGGCTGTCCCCGGTTTACCGCGGTGGTCATCCGGGGAGTGAAGATTGGCCCTTCCCCGGCCTGGCTTGCCGACCGGCTGCAGGCGGCCGGGGTGCGGAGCATCAGCAACGTGGTGGACGTGACCAACTACGTGATGCTGGAGCTTAACCACCCCATGCACGCCTATGACCTCGCGCGACTCGAGGGGCGCCAGGTGGTGGCGCGGCGGGCCCGGGCCGGTGAGACCGTCACTACCCTCGACGGCGTGGAGCGGAGTCTCACCCCCGAAATGACGGTCATCGCCGACGGAGAGCGCGCCATCGGGATCGGCGGAGTGATGGGTGCGGAGAACACCGAGGTGAGCGACACCACCGTCGATCTCCTGGTGGAGTGCGCCTGCTTCGATCCGCCCCGGGTCCGTCGCACCCGCCGCGCGCTCGGCCTCTCTACCGATGCGTCCTATCGGTTCGAACGCGGAGTGGATCAGTGGGGACTCCCCGAGGCCCAGCGCCGGGCCGCGGAGCTGATCCTGGCCACCGCCGGTGGGCGGGTGGAGGACGCGGTGGACGTCTGGCCCGTTCCCGTGAATCCGCCCCGGATCTTCATCCGCCCAGCGCGGGTGGCGCAGGTGCTGGGCGAAGCACTGCCGGTCGCGACGCTCGAGAAGCATCTAGTCGCCATCGGGTGCACCGTCCTCAACAAGCCGGAGGACCAGCGCCTGGCCGTGGACGTGCCGGGCTGGCGGCCGGATCTCGCCAACGAGATCGATCTCATCGAGGAGATCGCCCGGCTGCACGGCTACGACGCCTTTCCCACCGAGCTCCGGCCCTATCGGGTCGGTGAGCTCGGTGAGTCGCCGCAGGACCGCGCGATCCGGGAAACCCGCGATGGGCTCGTCGCCCTCGGTCTCTTCGAGGCCCAGCCCCTGCCGCTCGGCCCGAGTGAAGGGGAGGGGAGTGTCCGGCTGCTCAATCCGCTCTCCCTCGAGGACTCGTGGCTCCGCCAGAGCCTCCTGCCCGGTCTCGGCCGGGCCGTCGAGACCAACTGGTCACGACAGGTGCGCGACGTCCGCCTCTTCGAAATCGGCACGGTGTTCCGCCAGGGTAGCGGGGTTGGCCGCCCGCTGGAGGCGTTGCGGGTGGCGGCGGTGCTGACCGGTGCTCGCACTCCCGCGCATTGGACCGATGGAGGCCGCGCCCCGGATCTCGATATCTGGGATCTCAAGTCCCTCTTCGAGGCCGCCGTGGCTCTGGCATATCCGGCCTGCTCCGTGCAAGTTCATACATCAGGCTGGATTGCGGTCTCGCCTGACGGCCGGACCGTGGGCCGCGCGGAGCGGATGGCCGTGGCCCCGCCCCCATGGGCAGGATCGGTCTACGGACTGGAGCTGGAGCTGAGTAGTGAGCTGCGGTCGCCGCGCCGGTACCGAATGCTGCCGGCAACACCATCGGCGTGGCGTGACCTGAACCTGGTCCTTCTGTCCGCGACTCGAACGGCCGATGTAATCCGGGTGCTGAACCAGGCGGGTGGGAAGCTCCTCGAATCGGTGGATGTGGTGAGTGAGTTCCGAGCCCCCGAGTTGGGCGACGACCGGCGGGCGGTGCAATACCGCCTCACCTTCCGCGCTCCGGACCGGACGGTGCGGGACGAAGAGATCGATCCGCTGGTCGGCCGACTCCTCAAGGCCGTGGAGAAGGAACTTGACGCAAGGCTACGAACGTCCTGACGCGCGCGCCGTCCTCGAGCTGGGGGATCTCCTGCAGCACGTGGGCGAGGAGTTGGCCGCTTGGCGGCGCCGGTCGCTCAAGGCGGAGGCCGAGCTCTCCGAGGCGCGGGCCAAGGGCGGGGTGGTGGCGGGACCAGAGTTGATTCAGTCGCGGCAGCGGGTGATCGAGCTGGAGCTGGAGAACCGCTCGCTGCACGATCGGGTGGATGCGGCCCGCCACAAGCTGCGGATGCTCGCCAATCGGTTGAGCTTTCTCGAACAGGATGCCGACGAGGGGGCCGCGTGACCGCGCCCAAGCACGCTGTCCGGGTAACCATCGGCGGAGAAGACTACACCGTCCGTTCGGAGCTGCCGCCGGAATACACGCGGGAGGTGGCGGCCTATGTGGACGCCGCCCTCCGCCGCATCCGGGACATGCTGCCGCAGGTGGAGACCCACAAGGCGGCGATCCTGGCGGCGCTGGCCATCACCGACGAACTGTTTCAGGCACGTCGCGGAGACCGGGAGCACGCTGCCCGGCTCAATGCCATGGCGGACGATCTCGCGCGTCTGCTGCCACCCTCGAAGCGCGGGCGGCGAGCGAGCGGCGCCCAGGGCGTCACGGGGTAGTCACCGGGCTCCTGCCATCACCGGTGTCCACAATGGAGCAGCGCCGCTCGGCGCGCTTCTGGAGATAGATCGAATGTCGCCATACCTGCCGCCCCTGTTCGAGGGGCTCGTTGCCGGCCTCGTGGTCGCCACCTCCGCGTTCTTCGTGTACAACCGTTCCCAGCGCCAGAGCGCGACCCGGACGCTCGCCGCCGCCAGGGCCGAAGCCCAGACGCTGGTGTCCGATGCTTCGGAAAAGGCCCATGAAGCGCGGACCCAGATCGTGCTCGAGGGGAAGATGGAGATCCTCCGGCTGCGCGAGGATCTGGACCGGGAGGCCCACAAGCGCCGCGAGGAATGGGAACGCTTCGAACGCCGTGCCGAAGAGCGGGACCAGTCCCTGGAGCGGAAGCTCGAGGAGGTCCGCCGGCAGGAATCCGGGTTCGGCGCGCGGGAGACCACGATCGCGACCCGCGAATCGGCGCTCCGTGGTCGTGAGGCGGAGATCGAACGCCTGGTCCAGGACCAGCGCCAGCGGCTCGAGCGGATTGCCGCGCTCTCGGCGGAAGAAGCACGCCGTGAGGTACTGCAGCGGGCCGAGGACGAGGCCAAGAGCCAGGCTCAGGCACTCGCCCGGGATATCCGGGAGCAGGCCAAGCGGAACGCCGACCGCGATTCCCGCAAGATCGTCGCGCTCGCCGTGCAGCGGATCGCGGCGGAGCACACCGCGGAAACCACCGTCTCCGCCGTTGCACTCCCCAGCGACGAGATGAAAGGCCGGATCATCGGCCGCGAAGGCCGGAACATCCGCGCCTTCGAACAGGCCACCGGGGTCGACGTCATCATCGACGACACGCCGGACACGGTGATCATCAGCTGCTTTGACCCGGTGCGCCGGGAGGTGGCCCGGCGGGCGCTGGAGGCACTGATCGCCGATGGCCGGATCCATCCGGGGCGCATCGAGGAGCTGGTGGCCAAGGCGCAGCGGGAGCTGGACGCGGAGATGCAGGAGCTCGGCGAGAAGGCGGCATTCGAGACCGGGGTCCATGGCCTGCATCCCGAGCTGATCCGGCTGGTAGGCCGCATGCGCTACCGGACCTCCTACGGGCAGAACATCTACGATCACTCCAAAGAGGTCGCCTGGCTCGCGGGCATGATGGCCGCCGAGCTCAAGCTCGACGTGAACCTCGCCCGACGCGGCGCGCTGCTGCACGATGTCGGCAAGGTGCTGACCCACGACAACGAAGGCACCCACGTGGAGTTGGGCGTCGAAGTCGCCCGGAAGTACGGCGAAAACGCTCTGGTCATCAACTGCATCCAGGCCCACCACGATGACGTTCCCCACGATACCGCCGAGTCGGTGCTGGTGCAGGCCGCCGATGCCATCAGCGGCTCTCGCCCCGGCGCCCGGCGCGAGGCGTTCGAGAGCTACGTCAAGCGCCTGACCAAGCTGGAGGAGATCGCCAACGGCTTCCAGGGCGTGGAGAAGTCCAACGTGATTCAGGCGGGGCGGGAGGTGCGGGTCATCGTCACGCCGGACAAGGTGGACGACGGGCAGGCGATTCAGCTCTCGGATCAGATCGCCCGGCGCATCGAGAACGAGTTGCAGTACCCCGGGCAGATCAAGGTAGTGGTGATCCGGGAAACCCGAGCCACGGATATCGCCCGATGAGTGCACGGATCATCGATGGGGTCGCGCTTGGCAAGACGATCCGGCAGGAGGTCGCCAAGGAGATCGAGACCCTCAAAGCACGAGGCGTCGTCCCCGGCCTCGCGGTGGTTCTCGTCGGCGAGAATCCGGCGTCCCGGGCCTACGTGGCCAGCAAGGAGAAGGCGTGCCTCGAGGCGGGGATGCACTCGGTCAAGGTCACCCGCGATGCGAGCATACCGGAATCGGAGCTGCTGGCCATCGTGGACCAGCTCAACCGCGACCCCGCGGTGCACGGGATCCTGGTGCAGCTTCCGCTGCCCAAGCACATCAACACCGAAAAGGTGCTGCTCCGGGTCGATCCGCTGAAGGACGTGGACGGCTTTCATCCGATGAACGTGGGCAAGCTGGTCATTGGAGACCCGACCGCGCTGCGGCCCTGTACGCCCTGGGGCGTAGTGCAGATGCTTGTCCGCAACGGCATCGAAACGAAGGGCGCGCACGCGGTCGTGCTGGGACGGAGTACCATCGTCGGCAAGCCGATGGCCAACCTGCTCATCCAGCAGGGCACGGGTGGTGACGCGACCGTCACGGTCTGCCACTCCCGTACCCGGGACCTGCCGGCAGTTTGCCGGTCGGCGGACATCCTCATCGCGGCCATCGGGAAGCCGGAGTTCGTCCGCCACGACTTCGTGAAGCCCGGTGCGGTCGTCATCGATGTCGGCATCAACCGCGTCGACGATTCTTCGCTCCCGAAGGGGTATCGGCTGACCGGCGATGTGGCCTATGCCGAGTGTGCCGAGGTTGCCTCGGCGATCACCCCTGTCCCGGGCGGGGTGGGACCGATGACCATCGCGATGCTGATGGCCAATACCCTGCAGGCAATGAAGCAGACCCAGAGGGCGTAGTACGGACCAGCCCACCCTGTTCACCGCAGACGCCCCGTGGACACCCGCGCTGCTGGCCCGCGCGGCGCGCCGGGTTCTGGAGGGAGGGATCGGTCCGCTCTGGGTGCGGGGAGAACTCTCCGGCCTCAAAGTCTATCAGAGCGGGCACTGGTACTTCACCCTTCGGGACGCCGAGGCGCAGGTGCGCGCGGTCATGTGGCGGAGCTACGCCGCCAGGACCCGAACCCCGCCGCCGGACGGCACGCAGGTCTTCGCGTTCGGCACCCCGACGCTCTGGGAGGAGCGCGGGGAATTTCGCTTCAATGTGACCGAACTCCTGGTCACCGATCAGGTCGGGCAGCAGCAACTCGCGCTGGAGCGGATCCGCGCGGCGCTCGACAAGGATGGCCTCTTCGACTCGGCGCGCAAACGTCCGCTGCCGCTCTTCCCCGAACGGATCGCGGTAGTCACCAGCCTCGATGGCGCGGCGCTCCGGGACATGATCATCGTCGCTCGCAAGCGCTGGCCAGCGGTCGAGCTGCTGGTCGTGGGCAGCAAGGTCCAGGGCGCCGAGGCTGAGAAGGAGGTGGTGCGGGCGCTCAGGATCGTCAACCGGCTGGAGCGCGTCGACCTTTGCGTCGTCGGTCGTGGCGGGGGCTCGAAGGAGGATCTGGCCATCTTCAACAGCGAGCCGGTCTGCCGGGCCATCGCCGCGGTCAGGGTGCCGACCATCTCCGCGGTGGGACACGAGACCGATGTCTCCCTGTCGGACCTGGTCGCCGATGTCCGAGCCCCCACACCATCAGCGGCGATGGAGATGGCGGTTCCCGATCGGGCCGAGCTCGAACGGCACGCGGCGGCGCTGGCACTCCGGCTGGGCAACGCCCTGGGCCGCGGGACCCGCTTGGCCCGGGAGCGCCTGGCCCGCACCGCCGATCGGCTCGAGGCGACGCTCGAGCGCCAGCTGGAGCGCCCTCGCCGGGATCTCGAGCGACTGGGCGCGCAACTCGACGCGCTCTCCCCGCTCCGGGTGCTGGAACGCGGGTACAGCGTAGCGCGGGATCAGGACGGCCGGGTGCTCCGCCGTCGTGCCGACTTCGCACCGGGACAGCCATTCAATCTTCGCGTGAGCGACGGCCAGGTCGCAGCACGGGTGGAAGAGCAGCCATGAACGCCGAGCCCGCTCCCTCACTCGCCGATGACCTCAAGCGTCTGGAAGAGATCGTCCGCCAATTGGAGCGGGACGATGGGGACCTGGACCGGTCCCTCGCGCTGTTCGAAGAAGGGGTCGCGCGGCTCCGCGCGGCGCGCGAGCGCCTGGGGCAGGCGGAAGCGAAGGTGCGCCGGGTGCTCGAAGACGCCCAAGGGACGCTGCGAACCGAGGACCTCGATGTCGAACCCTGAGGCGCAGGCCCTGCTCTCCACGGCGCGGGAGCGGGTGGACGCCCTGCTGGGCGCCTGGAGCGAGCGGGTGCGGACCATCGTGCCGGGGCGAACCGGAGAAGCCTTGGGCTACGCGCTGACGACCCCCGGCAAGCGGGTGAGGGCGGCGCTGGTGATGTCGGCCTATCAATCGGTCGGGGGTCTCTCGCCCGCGATCGCCGCAGTGGCGGCCGCGGTGGAGACGGTGCATACCTACTCGCTGGTCCACGACGATCTGCCCTGCATGGACGACGACGACCTGCGGCGAGGCCGTCCGACCACGCACCGCGTCTACGATGTCCCGACCGCGACGCGGGTCGGGTTCCTCCTGGTGCCCGTCGCTGCCCTGGTCCTCGCCCAGGCGGGCCGCGACCTCGTCCTCCCAGCGCCGGCGCTGGGCCGGATGGCGCGCGAGTTGTTCGAGTCGGGTGGGATCCGGGGGATGGTGGGAGGGCAGTGGCTGGACCTCGAGGCGGAGCGCCGGGGCCTCGATCTCGACGGCCTGATCGCCGTGCATCGCGGGAAGACCGGTGCGCTCATCCGGGCCGCGTGCATCCTGGGTGGGGTCGCCGCCGAAGCACCGGACGCCGCCGTCCGCGCCCTCGCGGACTACGGTCAGGAAATCGGCCTCGCCTTTCAGATCGCCGACGATCTGCTCGATGTGACGGGGACCAGCGCGACCCTCGGCAAAACCGCCGGCCGCGACGCGGCCATGGCCAAGTCCACGTACGTGAGTGTTCTCGGAGTGGACCGTGCCCGTTCCGAGGCCGCTGCCCTCGCGAGCCACGCGGTCCGCCATCTGGAGCAGGCCGGCCTCGCGGCGGGATCGCTGGGCGCCTTGGCGCAGTATATTGTGAATCGTGAAAATTGATGCGCGTGCGATGTCCAGGGCTCGGGGATCAGGGTACAGAAGTCAGGGCACCGCGACCCTTCCCCTGTGCCTGATCCCGGACGCCTGACGCCTGATCCCGGAACCCTGACGCCTGACCCCTGACGCATGTCTCTCCTCGATACGATCCATTCGCCTGCCGATCTCAAGCGGCTCTCCCGCGATCGGCTCCCAGAGTTGGCTCAGGAGATCCGCGAGCGACTGATCGACGGCTGTTCCCGCACCGGCGGTCACAT
>DASPUE010000071.1:0-3883 GCA_035623055.1 Gemmatimonadales bacterium | reverse complement strand
TCTTCGCCTGGCCGGGCGTTGGGCGGGTGCTCATCGAAGCCGTGCAAGGCCGGGACTACCCGGTGGTCATGGCGGCCGCGACCGTCAGCGCCGGACTGGTGGTGACGGGCAACATCCTGGCCGACCTGCTCCGGGCCTGGGTCGATCCTCGAGTGCGCGATGCCTAGGCGGGGACGCATCGGCCTCTACCTGATCGGCCTGGCCGTCATCGCGGCGCTCGCCGCACCGCTCATCGCCGGCTACGACCCGGCGGCGCAACCTGACGTCGTGGCCACCCGGTTCACACCGCCGTTCTCGCACGATGGACTCGGCGCCTTTCACCTGCTCGGCACCGACCGCTTCGGCCGCGACGTATGGAGCCGGCTGGTGTACGGCGCTCGCATCTCCCTGACGGTGGGATTCGTCGCGACGGTGCTCGCGATGTCGCTGGGGATCATCGTCGGTCTCGCAGCCGCTGTCTGGCGCGGGCGCGCCGGGTCCGTCCTGCTGGCGCTCACCGACTTCGCTCTGGCGCTCCCACGGGTCGTCCTGCTGCTGATCCTGGCGGCGCTCTGGGAGCCGAGCGGTGCGCTGGTCATCGTGGTACTGGCGCTCACCGGATGGATGAGCGTGGCCCGGCTGGTGTATGGAGAGGCCACCACCCTGATGGCCCGTCCCTTCGTGCTGTCGGCGCGAGCCCTCGGTGCCGGCCGGAGACGCCTGGCGATCCGCCACATCCTCCCCAACAGCTGGACTCCGGTCATCGTCGCCGCGGCGCTTGGCGTGGGAAACGCCATCACCCTCGAGGCGGGCCTCTCGTTCCTCGGACTCGGCGTGCAGCCGCCTACCCCGTCGTGGGGCGGCATGATCGCCTCGGGGCGCGATACCCTGGTCAACGCCCCCTGGGTCGCCGTGGCACCCGGAGTCGCCCTGGTCCTCGTAGTCGTCGCCTGCACGCTGGTGGGCGACGCCCTCCGGGACCGCCAGGCGCCCTGATCGCCCTATATTGTGGGCCATGGCGACGGACCTGCCTGCCGATCTCGCCGCTGCACTCGGCCCACGCTTCGAGCTCTCGCGCGTCCTCGGACGGGGCGGGATGGCGACGGTCTATCTGGCGACCGACACCAAGCACCACCGGGAGGTCGCCATCAAGGTGCTCCTCTCCGGGCTCGCCGCCTTCCTCGGGACGGAACGATTCCTTAAAGAGATCGAGATCGCTGCCCGGCTGACCCATCCGCACATTCTTTCCCTTCACGAATCGGGAGAGGCCGGCGGATTCCTTTATTACGTCATGCCGTACATCGACGGTGGCTCGCTCCGCCAGCGGATCGGTCCGGGCCGTCAGATGAACCTCTCGGAAGCACTGGAGATCGCGCGTCCGGTTGCGGATGCGCTCGCCTATGCGCATCGGATGGGCGTGCTGCACCGGGACATCAAGCCCGAGAACATCCTGTTTTCCCAGGGTCATCCGATCGTGGCCGATTTCGGCATCGCTCGGGCAGTCACCACGGCGGGAGGCCACAATCTCACCCGCACCGGATTCCCCATCGGCACCCCGGGGTACATGAGCCCGGAGCAGGCCGCCGGCCTCACCGACCTCGACGAACGAGCCGACGTGTACAGTCTGGCAGTGGTCGTCTACGAAATGCTGGTGGGGGAGATCCCGGGCCGCTGGCCTACCGAGGAAGCCGTTCGAGCCGGCCATTTCCTCGAAGCGGTGCCGCGGCACCGGGCCCGGTTCATGGAGCTGGGACCGACGGTTGAGAAAGCCCTGGTGCGGGCACTGGCGATCCGGCAGGACCAGCGGACGCCGACGCCGGGTGCGCTGATCGCCGAGCTCTCGGGTGAGGCGCCGCGCCACCGGTACAGTGAGGGCGAGATCCAACGGATCGTGCAGCGCGCCTCCGAGCTCGAGGCGCTGCAACCCACGGCCGGGGGCGCCATGACGATTGGCGGCGTCGAGGCGCTCGCCGCCGAAGTGGGGATCGAGCCGGGCCTGGTGCGGGCGGCAGCAGACGAGCTGCATCCCGCCTCCGGGGCCGGAGAGACGGCACCGCTCGCACAGCCCAAGAACAACATTCTCATCGGAGGACCGACCAACATCTTCTTCGAGCGCGTAGTGGACGGTGAGCTGCCCGAGACGGAATACCAGGCCATGGTCGAGGAAATCCGGCGGATCCTCCAGGACGTCGGTCAGGTGAGCCAGCTCGGCCGTTCCTTCTCCTGGACTTCGAGCCGTGCGGGCGCGCGACAGCTGGAGGTAGCCGTCTCGGTCCGCGCGGGGAAGACCCGGATCACCGCGCGCGAGAGACTGGGCCCCCTGATCGGGGGCATCTTCGGAGGCGTCGGCGGGGGAGTTGGCGGCGGCGGGTTCGGCCCGATCATCGCGACGCTGTCCAGTACCGTGCACCTCACTGCGGCCACCGTCGCCCTCGTCATCCCGGCCTGGCTGGGCGTCGTTTACTTGGGAGCTCGCACGATCTATAGCACAGTCGCGAGGCGCCGCGCGAAGACGCTCGAACGACTGGTGGACCGCCTCGCCACGCTCGCGCGAGAGTGGATGACTCCACGACTGGGCCGCTGAGCGGTGCGCCGCTAGCTCTGGCCGGCGACCTGATACTGTTCGAGCTTTCCGTCAGGCAGCTCGAAGGTCCAGATCCGCAGAGTGCGCTCCTTGAAAGTGGCCCGGTAGACCCGGAGTTGCATGCCGCCGCGTAGCTGCTGCCCCACCTGCACGAAGCTGGTCGGATCCCCCAACGGTCCCAGGCTCGAAGCGAAGTCGGCGAGCGCCGTGTCATTGAAATAGGCGTTGGCGTTATCGCTGAACAGCGCCCGGTCGATCGAGCCCCGCTGCAATCCAGCAAAGATCTCGCGGGCCTGGACCTCTCGCTGCCGGGTCGTGGCGTCATCGGTGCTGAACAGGGCATTGGCGATCCGCTGCCCGATCACCCCCGAGGCGCTCACCGCGTCCTGATTGGTGAGGACGATGACTGCGGCCTGGTCATCGGGATAGACCATGTTGGACGCGGTGAAGCCCGAGACTTCCCCGCCATGCGAGATCACTCGGCGCCCGCCGTTCATCGACACGTCCACGCCGAGTCCGTATCCGGTCCCGGCGCCATTGTCGAGGACCACCTCACGCTCCATCACCCGGTACGACGCGGGCCGGAGCAGGCTCTGGTGAATCATCGCGATGTCCCATTTCGCCAGATCGGCGGCGGTCATGGCCAGTTCTCCGGCCGCGAACAGCCAGCCCTTTCCCTCCTTCGGCGCCGGGTGCCGGGGCCCAAGCGCGTATTGCATGTACCCGGTGGGGTCGGATTCGGGCAGCTTGCCGAGATCGATGTTCACCACACTCCCCATCCCGAGCGGCGTCAGAATGCGCGCGCGGAGAAACTCGAAGAACGGCATCCCGCTGACCCGTTCCACGATCAACCCGGCAATGACGTAGTTGGTGTTGCTGTACTGCCACCGGGTGCCGGGCTCGAAATCGAGCGGCCGCCTGGCCCAGCCGTCGAGAATGACGTTGGCAGTGATCGGCTGCATCATGAAAGGCGGGACGTAGTCCTGGGGCCAGTAGTCCTGATAGCCCGAGGTGTGCGAGAGTAGCTGTCGGATGGTCACTTCCTTCGCTCGGGTGAGCGAGGGGAGATACCGCGCGACTGGATCGTCCAGCGAGAGTTTGCCCTCCTCCTGCAGGAGCAGGATCGCCGCGGCCGCGAACTGCTTGCTGACGGAGCCGATGCTGTAGCGCATGTCAGGCCGGGCCGGCACGGCAGGATCCAGCCGCGCGGCACCATATGCATTGGCATATGCGAGGCGGCCGTTCTTCACAACCGCGATTGACGCGCTGGGCACCCCCGTCGCCTGCAGCACCTGCCGGGCGATCGAGTCCACGGTCACA
>DASPUE010000070.1:0-3038 GCA_035623055.1 Gemmatimonadales bacterium | reverse complement strand
AAACAGCAGCCGAAGCTGGTCACGGACCTGGTCGCCCACCAGGGAGTGCGGTCCCCCGGCGAGGTCCACCACCTGTCCGGAGAGGCGGCGGAAGCCGGTCCAGCGAGAGCCGCGAGCGCTATCCACCATGGGGAGCGTGTTCAGGAGTCCGCTGTCGGGAACCACCGAGTCCACGACCGCCGTCACCCTCGCCCCGGTGTCGTTGGCGACCCAGGTGATGGTGACAAACGCCGTGCGGCCGAGGATCTGCACCTGCTGGTCCCCCGCCGGCATCGTCGCGATGATGGAGTCGTGCCTGGCGAAGGCATAGCGCGCGATCCCACCGCCGCTCCGGGGGTACCGGACCGCCAGGTCTCTCGCGGGCTCCACCCGGGCGGGATCGATTCCTGGGCTGGGAGTGCTGGTGGCGGGGGGTGGAGCCGGCGCCGGGGCTGCCGGGTGCGGAGCCGGCGCTCCCCCTGACGCGCAGCCTGCGCAGAGGAGCAGAACCGCCAGCCGCCTTGGGGAGGACATGGCTACTTGAGCAGAGTTGCGGAGCCTTCCGTCTTCACCGTCACCGGAATCGGCTGCGGAATCTGGGCGAGACTGAGCGAAAGGTTCTGGACCGCCGAGTGGGTTCCCGCGAGGCACGTGAAGTCCGTGCCGAGCAGCCAGGAATTGGTTCCCGTGGCGGTTCCCTCAATCGTGAGCGTTCCCTGCGGCCCGGTCCGCTGACCTGACATGGCGCTGCTGAAGGCTCCCGCGAGGCGCAGCACCTTCGTTCCTTGGAAGGCCTCGGTCGAGGTCTGGAAGTTCGTGACGGTCCGGACTGCCACACCGTCGTTCTCGGTATCGCTGGTATCCGTCCATACCTGACCCTCGTGTGTCCCCGGCTTGATCGGTGGAATCAGCTCTTGCAGCGCCGGCTCGATCGCACCGGCCACATCGTTGTTCCCTTCGAGCTTGAGTCCCTGAACCTTCCCCGTCGCCTGCCGGAACCCATGCCACTTCACTCCAGCCGCACCCTTTGCCGCCTCCGGAGAGATCGGGGAGCTGTCGCCGGTCACGAGCGAGTCCAGCACCAGCGTGACGGCCTGGCCACCGGCGCTGTCCTGGGTCGACATCGTGATATAGCCGGTATTGGAAAAGTTGGTCGTCTGAACGCCTTGTCCGAGGACGGTCAGGTCCTGGGACACCGAGGTCTTCAGGTCCAGGCGGTAGCGCTTGGCGGTCGGTGGTGAGAATGGCGTCCACGCCGCGAGCGTGCCGAGGCAGATCGCCGCGACCACCCAAGGACGAACCTTCATGACTTCCTCTGGGGAAGGGGAGAGATAGGAGTCAGGTCAGACGTTGGCGTGATCGCGGTCGGCCTTGGTCTTGCCGAAGACCGCGACCAATTCCACGTCGTCACTGGTGACCTTGAGCAGCTTCCAGCCGCGCTTGCGCATGTCCTGACGCCACGTGGCGAGACGATCCCAGTCCGCCGCGTCGGTCCGAAACACGCGGAGGTCCGCGACCTGTTCCCACGAGTCGGGATACGGCCGGATCGGGTCCGGCGATGGGGGAGTTCGTGCCATCCAGCGCTCCCTAAAGTGCTCCGTCGGTCGACCACCAGGCCCCGCTGGCGGCAGAAAATACAAAGTACCGTGTGGCCCCGAATGGGGGGAGGGCCGGGGTCACATGGGTGGCCTGGAAACGGTCACGGACACCAAGGCGACCCCGGCACAGGTCGGACCATAAGCCGAGTTCTGTTTGGATAGGCACTCGGGCAAGCCCCAATGCCACAACCAGATGGTCATCTATCTGGGACGGCCGTCACCGACCGCCTCATGCAGCCTACCCGCGGCTGTGGGAACCAGAGACGAGCCCTGGCCACCGTGGTGTGGGTCGCACCTCGCCGCTTATTTGGCCTTGCTCCGACTGGGGGTTGCCGTGCCACCGCTGTTGCCAGCGGCGCGGTGGGCTCTTACCCCACCGTTTCACCCTTACCCCGTACACTGGCCCGGGGCGGTCTACTCTCTGTTGCCCTGTCCGTCGCCTTGCGGCGCCCAGGCGTTACCTGGCAGTCTACCCGATGGAGCTCGGACTTTCCTCGAGCCGGTTTCCCGGCTCGCGACCATCTCGTCCGGCCTGTGTCTGGAAGATAGACCGGTTATCGGTCTGCGTCTAATGGCTATCGGCATCCAGGCGGCATGCCTGAACCGACACGGGGGGTGGGGTGGTACTAGCCTGGCACGCCGAGCCCGGCGAGCCGGGCCCGTACCCGCGCGACCAGCGGGTCGAGCACGGGGTCTGCGTTCTGCCATTGGAAGAGGGCGTCCTGGTACTCCCGCTTCGCGAGATCCCGGCGACCGAGATGCTCGTAGATCTCTCCGCGAAGAACGCGGGCCTGGCCCGCCAGCATCCAGCGGATGTCGAATCCGCCAGTCGAGAGGCGATCGGGTTGGAAGCTCTCCAGCGCTGCGAGCGCACGGCGATCGTCGCCGAGTTCATGCCAGGCGTGGGCCGAGATCATCTCCCGATACCCCCACCACTGGGAGTGCTCGAAGTGGTACTTGTCCATCGTCGTATCGGGCTGGGCCAGCTCCCGCTTGGCCTCGGCTGAATCCCCTCGCCCGAGGGCGATGAGCGCCTTCAGCTCGGGAGGAGGCGGGCCACCGCCCAGGGCCTGCAGCTCGTTGAGGGGCGTGGGGTCCCGCTGGTTCTGCAGGAACAGCCCGACGGCCGCCGCCCACCCATAGCTCACCACGTTGGCGCGCGAGGCCTTCGGGGCGCGGCGGGCGCTGTCGGAGACCTGATTCCAGATCTGCTGGAGTTTGGGTCCCGCGCCGATCGCGGCGAAGATATGGCTGTCCCAGAGGTGCGCGAGCAGCGACCGGTCCCCCAGCTTCTGGGAGCCGGTGGAATTGGGGAACCAGGCGGCGCTCAGCTCGGCATGGAGGTCGAGATTCTTCTGGGCGACGGCAACGTTGCCCAGATAGGCCGCGGCGTTTGCGCCGTTGCTGACCTCGCCCAGTGCGTCCGGGATCGACAGCTTCGTGTCGGTGAACGCCGCCGCC
>DASPUE010000069.1:0-7390 GCA_035623055.1 Gemmatimonadales bacterium | reverse complement strand
AGCGACAGCAGCACACTGAACCGTACGATGCTCGGCGTGACGACCGAGAAGACCAGGGACGTGTCGAAGAACCGCTGGTAGTAGAGGTTGGTGACCAGACTCGCGCCCAACGCGAGGGCGACGCCGAACACCGATCCGAGGGCACTGACCAGCACGGCCTCGAGCAGAAGCGCGGCAAAGATGGTACGCCGGCTGATCCCGGTGAACCGCATCACCGCGGCATCGCGGCGCCGCTCTTCGACCTTGAGCAGCATCATGCAGAGGAGAAAGATCCCGCTGGCAACGACCGAGATGACCGCGATCGCCTGATGGAACCGGCTCACCACCCGGAAGGTCTGCGACGATTCGGTCGCGATGTCCCGCGAGGGAGAGGCCCGGAAACCAAAGGCGATCTGGTTGAGCCGCTCCGCGGCCGCGGCCGGGGACACTCCCGGCTTGAGCGCCACACCGAAGCGTTCCACCCGGTCGGGTGACCCAAGCAACGCCGCCAGATCAGGAAGATGGAGCCGCAGGAAGTACTCGCGCTTGGTGATGGCGGCGGGATCGGGCGCCGGCTCGTAGATCGCAGACACGATGGCCTTGTGATCGGTCGCCCCGGCGTCCACCCCAATACTCAGGGTATCTCCCACCTGCACCCGCAGGCGTTCCGCAAGGCGACGCTCGATGGCGATCGACACCGGCTGTTGCGCCTTCGCCACCGCCGTGATCAACAGCAGGGGCACGACCCACCCTGCCCTCACCGTCGCCTCCATGCCCGCCATCGGTATCTTGCCCTTGGCATCGTCCGGCAATCTACTCACGCTTGGCGGTGAGGGCGTTCAACGTTATCGTAGGCGGACCATGACACGCTTCGAGACACCGCGCGTCGCCATCGTAGGAACGGGGGAGGTCGGCCGCGGGTGGGCTGCCCTCGCGGTCGCCGCGGGGTGGCCGGTGAGCATCTATGACGCTGATGCCGAGTTGCTCACGCCGGCCGTCGATATCATCGGCGACCGGGTGGTCTCGCTGGTTCGCCTTCGGCGCGCAGAGGCGACCGTCGCGGAGGCGGCACTCAACCAGATGCGGGTCGGACGCAGCCTGCTCCAGGCCGTGGCCGACGCCAGCTGGATCATCGAAGCCACGCCGGAAGACCCCCAGAACAAGCCCAAGGTCCTGCAGCAGATCGAACAGGTATGCCGGCAATCGGCGGTGATCACCAGCAGCGCGGGCGCGCTGGGTCCCACCATTCTCGCCAGCCGGCTCGAGCGCCCCGATCGGTTTCTCGTCACGCATCCGAGCGAGCCGGTGGAGCTGATTCCGCTGGTCGAGGTGGTCCCCGGGCCGCGGACCGATCCCGCCGCGATCGAGGATCTTCGCTTCTGGCTCGGGCTGCTGGGGCGCGCCCCGATCGTGTTCCGGAAGGAAGTCCAGGGAAACATCGCCGTCCGCCTCACCGCCGCCCTATGGCGGGAATGCATCCAGATGGTGATCGATGGAGTGCTGGATGTGGAGGACGTGGACCGGGCGGTCTCGGTGGGACCGGCCCTCATCTGGGCGGCGAGTGGTCCCAATCTGGCCCACTACCTGGATGGTGGCGACGGCGGTGCAGAAATTTTCCTCGCGAACCTGCTCGGAAGTTACGAAGACGTATGGAAGACGCTCGCCGACTGGAAACAGCTCCCGGCCGAGGACCAGAAGCGTCTGATCCGGCAGATCGACCGGGCCTACGCCAAGCACTCGGCTGAACTGCGGATGGCCCGCGATCAGCGGCTGGTCAGGCTGCTCGAGGCGCTGCGGGAATAGCGCGCGGGCCCCTCAGGACAGCCAGTGCCCCACCGTCGTCATCAGCAGCCAGCCATTGAGTCCGATGATCATCGCGGTCACCACCCAGGCGGTCGCCGATAGCCACCGGCCGCTGGTGAACTCCCCCATCTTCGACCGCTCGCTGGTGAACTGCACCAACGGCACCACCGCGAACGAGAGCTGCACGCTCAGGATCACCTGGCTCAGGATGAGCAGGCTCCCCACGCCCCGCTCCCCATAGAGCGCAGTGACGATGACCGCCGGCACGATGGCGATCAGCCGGGTGATGAGCCGCCGGAGCCAGGGCGGCAGCCGGATCTCGAGAAATCCCTCCATCACGATCTGGCCAGCGAGGGTGCCGGTGATCGTCGAGTTCTGGCCCGATGCCAGCAGCGCCAGGGCGAAGAGCGTGCTGGCGGCGGTGGTACCGAGCAGCGGGGTCAGCAGCCTGTAGGCATCGTTGATGTCGTCGACCCCCTGATGCCCGCTCTGGTGGAATACCGCGGCGGAGACGATGAGAATCGCCGCGTTGACCAAGAACGCCAGCAGCAGGGCGATGGTCGAGTCGATGGTCGCGAACTTGATCGCCTCCCGCTTGGCGGAGACGTCCTGTTCGACCTTGCGGGTCTGCACGATGGCGGAGTGCAGGTAAAGATTGTGCGGCATCACCGTCGCGCCCAGGATGCCGATGGCGATGTAGAGCATCCCCGGATCGGTGACGATCCGGGGCGAGGGGATCAGGCCGGCCGCGACCTGCGCCAGCTCGGGACGGGACAGTAGGACCTCGACCAGAAAGCAGACGCCGATGGTGGCGATCAGCGTGATCACCAGGGCCTCGAGGTAGCGGAATCCCTTGTGTTGGAGCAGCAGCAGGACCAGCACGTCCAGCGCCGTCAGGCACACGCCCCAGATCAGCGGGATGCCGAACAGCAGGTTGAGCGCGATGGCCGACCCGATCACTTCGGCAAGGTCGCAGGCCGCGATGGCGATCTCGCAGAGGACCCATAGCACGAAGCTCACCGGCCGGGAGTAGTGATCCCGACAAGCCTGCGCCAGGTCCCGCCCGGTCACGATCCCCAGCCTGAGAGAGAGCGACTGCAGCAGGATCGCCATCAGGTTCGAGAGCAGCACCACGCTGAGCAGGGTGTAGCCGAAGCGCGCACCGCCCGCGAGGTCGGTAGCCCAGTTTCCCGGATCCATGTACCCGACCGCGACCAGATATCCGGGCCCCGCGAATGCCAAGAGCTTCCGCCAGACGCTCGCGCCGGCGGGAACGTCGATCGTCCGGTGCGCCTCCGGCAGGGAGACCTGCGTTCCCGTTTGCCGCCAGGCCGGGCGCGGCTGAGGAATCGTGGTCATTGACCGAGCTCCGGACGGGCGCAAAGCAGGAGTCGTGCGATCTCATCACCGAGTACGTGCCGGGCCCCCTGCACCCGGACGGTGACCGGACCGTGGAAGGGCTGCCGGTCTTCGATAGTCGCGCGGGCGCCGGGCGTGAGACCGAAGCTCGCGATATAGCGAAGCCGGTCGGGATGGCTGGTATCGGCCTGCCGAATCTCGACCGTCTCGCCGATCGGGATCTCCGTCAGCGGGGTGTAGACCAGTTCCGCGATGGAGCCGTCCGCCGCGGGGATTGGATCACCGTGCGGATCGAAGTGCGGATCCCCCAGCGCCGCCGCCATCCGCTCGATGAGCACATCGCTCACCGCGTGTTCGAGGCGCTCCGCCTCCTCGTGAACCAGCTCCCAGCCATAGCCCAGAAACCCGACCAGATAGGCCTCGAGGATGCGGTGGCGCCGCACCATCCGCAGCGCCAGCCGGCGCCCTTCGGCGGTGAGCTGCACGCCACGATACGGCTCATGCTCGAGCAAGCCGAGTTCCGACAGCCGCTTGATCATCCCGCTGACCGACGGCGGAGCCAGCTCCAGATGCTCGGCGATCTCACTGGTGGTCGCCGGTTCGCCCTTGAGCGAGATCCGGTAGATCGCCTTGAGATAGTCCTCGACCGAACGGGTGAGCGGCTCGTGGACGATGGCAGCCGACATTGGTTTCCCCTCACGAATCACTGATTTAGGATGGCCTAATTATCGGTTGCACCAGCGCTAAAGTCAACAGACACTAAGGCCTTAGCCGACTACCCACACCTCCATATGGGTGCTCGGCTTTCCCATTATCGGCTCGTGTCGCCAAGCTGCCCCAAGACTGGCGATACGCTGTGCCTACATGGTGAGGGAAAACAGCGAGGTCAGAATCCGTTCGGTCAGTCCCCAGACTACTCCGGGTTCGAGGTGATAGGCGGGGAAGGTCATCTCCTGCCCTCGCACCCGGATCTGGGTATCGCGATGAGTTCCGGCGCTCTGGAACGCGGCAATCGGGATCCAGTACGCCTCCGCCACCTCATCGCTGAGGGCGAGGGGAGGACGTCTCGGCTTCGCGAACACGTAGGGGCGGACCACGATGAGCCGGGGCAACGGCGAGCGCGGCCAGACGTCGTCCAACGTGCCGAGCAGCTCGTTCCGGCCGAGGTCGCAGCCGACTTCTTCGGTGGTCTCCCGGATGGCGGTGGTGAGGAGGTCGGGATCGGCGGGATCGAGCCTGCCGCCGGGGAGCCCCATGTGGCCTGACCAGGGGTCCCCATCGCGCTCGGCGCGGCGAATCAGGAGAACGCTATCAGGGTCAGGAGCAATGATGACCGCGACGGCGGCCCATTCCGCAGCCTGGTCCGGAGCTGGAGGAGGGGAGTGCGATCGCTCGGCCAGCGCCCGGGCGACGCGTGTGGAGAGTGAGTCTAATGACAGCCGCAGCTACCCCCGCCGCACCCCCCACCGCCCTTGGGAGGGCCCAGACCGGAGAGGTCCATTCCGGGGCCGGAGCCGCTGGCGGGGCGCGCGGTGACCGACATGCGCCGCTCGATGTCGCGGCTCTCGCAGGCCGGGCAGACCAGTCGGGGCTCGCCGCGAACGAACAGCTCGAAGTCCTTGCGGCATGAGGTGCAGTGATATTCGTAGATGGGCATGTCGGAATATAGCTAGAGATGTCGCCCCATCCATTTGACCGTCTCGTCGAACACCATCGCGAGATCGGGCGTCGTCCCGGCGAAGGGATGGACCGCCCCGAACGTGTGGTTGGCCCCTTCCAGCAGGATCACCCGGCGCTCGGCGCCGGCCGGCGACGAGGCAGAGAGGGCCCGCGCCTCCTCGACGGAGACCGATGGGTCCGCCACTCCGTGCAGCAACAGCCAGGGAATAGTCAGCGATCGGGCCGCGTCCTGGACGTCCAGCTCAACGCCGTTGCGCTCGACATCGTCGAGCACGTCGGTATAGAGGGGCAGCACCTGGCCGGTGCGGGCGTTCACGATCTCGAGGTGCCCTTTGCGCCGCCATTCCGCGGCCTGGCCGGGCCAGCGATTCACGCTGGAGATCGAAGACCAGGTCACCAGCGCCTGCACGCGCGGGTCACGACGGGCCGTGAGGATCGCCATGGCCCCGCCACGGGAATGCCCGATCAACCCCAGCCGTTCGACCGGCGCCATCCCCAGGCGCCCGTCGGCGAGCGCGGCGATCAGCCGGCGAATGTCCTCCACCTCCGCACTGAAGGTGTTGTGGCCAAACCGCTCCGGCCACGCGAACTCGCCGCGGTCGTCCACCCCACTGCCACTCAGATTGAAGCTGACGGCGCTCAGGCCCGCCCGCGCGATCCGTTCGGCCAGTGGCGGGAACATCCCCCAGTCCTTGAACCCCTTGAAGCCATGCACGATCACCACCGCCGGCCGCGCTGCGCTGCGGTCGCTGGTACGCACGTCGACAAAGATCGGTCCGAGGACCCCATCGAGCGTGTGCTTGGTGAGCGAAGGAGTGGCCATGGGGTGGGATGGTTGGGAATCAGCTACCGGCTATCGGCTATCGGCTATCGGCCCGGTGCGAATGAATCTGCCACCTCGTGCGTTTCATTGCTCCCGCGTCCCTCGCCAAGGTGAGTACCGTGTCCCTCGGAATCTCGGGACGCTCAAATGGGTAACTACCAGAAGCTCGGCGTATGGCAGAGCGCTCATCGTCTGACGCTCGCCGTGTACCAGGTCACCATCGGATTCCCGGCCACAGAACGGTTCGGCGTAGTCAGTCAACTTCGACGAGCCGCTGCATCCATTGCCGCCAACATCGCGGAAGGATGCGGCAGGAACAACGACCGGGAACTCGTGCGCTTTCTTCGCTACTCTCTGGGATCAGCCAGCGAGGTCGAGTATTTCCTGCTGCTCTCGAAGGAGCTGGGATTCCTCAACAAAGCCGAATGGGAGGAGCTGACCGTATCGGTACGTTCCGTGAAGAGCCGACTGACCTCGTTGATCAACAGAGCTCGACGATCAGCCGATAGCCGATAGCTGATAGCCGATAGCTCATCACCTCACACCACCGCCGCCTCCAGCACCTCCACTTCCCCTGCGTCGGCATCGAACCGCGCCCGGGCGCCGATGGGAAGTGTCCACTGGTCGTCCACATGACCGATAGGGAACCCGTAGGCGACCGGCACTCCCAACGGATCGAGGTAGGTGGAGAGTACTTCATCGAAAGCGAGGGCACCTCCATCACCGGCGCCGCGCTTCATCTCAGTGAATTGACCGACGATGACGCCGGCCACCTTCGCGAGCGCGCCCAGCATACGGAGCTGAGCCAGCAATCGGTCGACGCGGTAGAGGTCCTCACCGACATCCTCCAGGAACAGGAGCGCGTTCTCCAGGGGCGGGAAATGGCGGGTGCCCGCGAGTGCGAGCAGAATCGACAGGTTGCCGCCGACCAGCTGCCCTTCGGCCGTTCCCCGATGGAGCGTGACGATCCGCGGACTCCGTGGCGCGAGCACTCCGGCCGGCGGCTCGACGCGGCCCAGTCGCCCCGCGGGGGAGGTCCCCGAGAGCACCCGTTCGAGATGCCCGCGGCTGAACGAAGTGAGTGGCGACCGGCTCATCGGGCCGTGGAAGGTGATGACGCCAGTGCGCTGGTACAGTCCCAGCAGCAGGGCGGTGACGTCGGAGAATCCGATCACCGGCCGAGGATGCTCGGCGAAGGCCTCCATGTCGACCCGGTCGAGGATACGGGTGACGCCGTAGCCGCCCCGCAGGCACCAGATGGCGTCAATCGAGGCTGTGCGGAAGGCGGCGTTGAGGTCGCCGAGCCTGGCTTCGTCGCTTCCGGCGAGGTACCCGTACCGCTCCAGCACATGGGCCCCGGGCACCGGCTGGTAGCCGAGCGCCTCACAGAGTTCCATGGCGCGGGTGAGGTCATCGCGTTCGCTGATCGGACCCGCGGGAGCGAGCAAGGCGACGCGGCTGCCCGCCCGGAGTCTGGGAGGCCGGATTGCGGCTTTTGACCCCATCACATCCCTCCATGTAGATTCCGCCCCGGCGTTCCTACCCTACGGAGCCCTGACATTGCGCGCATCGCATCCAACGTTGCTCACCGTTGGCCGAACCATGGCCGATTACCGCGATGCTATCGTTACCGAATGGGCCGACTGGCTCGCGGATCGTGTTTCCACCGCCTCGCCGGTTCCCCGTTTCACCCTCGAACGCGAACTGCGCCTCCTCTACGACATCCTGATCGAAAGCGTCGGTCCG
>DASPUE010000068.1:0-4233 GCA_035623055.1 Gemmatimonadales bacterium | reverse complement strand
CCGGTGCCGCTGCGGCGCTGTGCCTGGAGGAGTGTCTGTGCCATGGGTCCGCTCTTTCGTCTCGTCGCTTCAGTCAAACAGCGAGCTCACCGACTGGTCGCTGTGGGTATAGCCGATCGCCTTCGCCAGCAGCGGGGCGATGGAGAGAATCTTGAGTTTGTCGAACTTCCGCTCCGGCGGGAGCGCTACGGTGTTGGTCACCGCGATCTCGGTCACCGGACTGTTCTTGAGCCGCTCGACAGCCGGACCGGAGAACAGCCCGTGGGTCGCGCAGCAGTAGATGTCCTGGGCGCCCCGGTCCTTGAGAGCGCGAATGGCCTCGGACATCGTCCCGCCGGTGTCGATCATGTCGTCGGGGATGATGCAGTCCTTCCCCTCGACCTCGCCCACCACGTTCATCACCTCGGCCAAGTTCGCCGAGGGGCGCCGCTTGTCGATGATCGCCAGGCTCGCGTTGAGCCGCTTGGCAAATCCCCGCGCCATCTTGGCACCACCGACGTCGGACGCGACCACGACCAGGTCCCGCAGGGACTTCTGCCGGTAGTGGTTCACGAACACCGGCGCAGCGTAGAGATGGTCCACCGGCAGGTCGAAGAAGCCCTGCATCTGGTGCGAGTGAAAATCCATCGCCAGCACCCGGTCCGCCCCCGCCACGGGAATCATGTTCGCCATCAGCTTGGCGCTGATGGCCACCCGGGGCTGGTCCTTCCGATCCTGCCGGGCGTACCCGAAGTACGGAATCACGGCCGTGATTCGGGCCGCGCTGGCCCGCCGAGCGGCGTCCATGAGCAACAGCAGCTCGATCAGGTTCTCCGCCGGGGGGTTGGTCGGTTGCACGACGAACACATCCCGGCCCCGCACGTTCTCGTCGATCTTGACGAACAACTCGCCATCCGCAAACCGCTTGACCGTCACCTGGCAGAGGGGCTGCCCGAGATGCGTCGCGACCTCCTCCGCGAGCGGCCGGTTGGCCGTGCCGGAGAGCAGTAGCATCTGGCTCCGCTGCAGGAATTCGCTCATGGCAATAGCCCCCAAAACTAGCCGGGAGAGGGGGTTAGGTCAACGGGAACGGGGGCGGGAATCGCTATGAAAGCGGCTCCCGCTGGGCTGCGGGGAGCGGACAGGGGACGGCACGCGCAGGGAAGCATCGCAACCATTGGCCCCGGTGGATTCGAACCACCATTCCATGATCCAAAGTCATGTGTCCTGCCATTGGACGAGGGGCCAGCGCGGGGAAACGTAAGGGGTGGAGAAGGAGGGAGAAAGAGGATTACAGGGCAGCCGCCGCCAGGGTCTCGACGGAGATGATCTGCCCCAGCCGGGGATTCAACGCCAGGCGCGCGTCGTCGCGGTCCCGCGCGGTGCGGTAGATGGCGAACAACGCGGAGCCCGAGCCGGTCATGCGGCAGAGGATGGGGTGCGTGTTCGCGAGAGCCTCGAAGGCGCGCTTCAACTCGGGATGCCGGCCAAAGAGGGCGAATTCGAAATCGTTGCCAGCCAGCCGCGCGATGTCTCCCCAGGCTGACAGGGTGCCTAGCTCGAGTGCCACGGCTCCCCGCTTCCCCGCCGCTTGTCGCGACAGGTCGACGGCCGCGTATGCATCCGGGGTCGACACACCGACCGGCGGTATCACCAGCAGCGCCGGCGCGGGTGGCAGGGCGGGGAGACGGAGCATCCGTTCGCCGTGGCCCCAGGCGAGCGCCAGTGGTCCTCCGCTCAACAGGAAGGGGACATCGCTGCCGAGTCGGGCGGCGAACTGCAGCAGTTCATGACGGGGCACCGCATTGCCCACGAGCTGGTTCACCGCGACCAACGCGGCTGCTGCGTCGCTCGAGCCGCCTCCCAACCCCGCCCGTACCGGAATGCGTTTGGTGAGGGTGAGGTGAACGCCTGTCGACCGGCCCGTCGCCTCGAGTACCAGTTCGGCCGCCCGCACGGCGAGGTTCTCCGAATCGGGCCCGCAGTCGGCGCCGGTGACGGTGAGCGAGACACCCGCGCCCGCCATCCGCTCCGCCCGGAGTGAATCGGCCAGGCTGACGAGGCAGAACAGGGTTTCGATGCTATGGTAGCCATCGGATTCCCGGGACAGCACCCGCAGGAGGAGGTTGAGTTTGGCGTGGGCGGCAAGCTCGACCACGTCGGTCATCCGGCGCCCTGCCTGAGGTTCGCGAATCCGAGGTTGGTGCGCACGATGGACCAGGCGCCCAGCAGCGTGATCGGAATGAATGTGGTCACGTGGAACGTCAGTGCGTACGCCGCAGCCACGTTCGGGTCGATTCCGTACAGCGCCAGCACATTGATGATGGGATACTCGAAGACACCCACGTAGCCCGGTGTGGAGGGCAGGGCGATTCCGAACATGATGAGCCCCTGCATAAGCAGGGCACCGGAGAAGTCCACGGTGATCCCGAATGCCCGGAACATCACGAAGAACGCCAGTGCCGACACGCCCCACACCGCCACCGACCAGAACACCGCGCCCACCACCCGGCTCGGCGAGCCGAGCACCGAGAGTCCCTGCCGGACGCCTTCGATGATCGCGACGAGTCGTTCAGCCAGGCGTGGTGAGGGGACCAGCCGACGGACCACCTGTTCGGCTGCCAGGGGAAAGCTCACGACCAGGGTCGCGAGCACCAGCCCGAACAGTGCGGCGAGCCCGCCATAGGTCACGATATGGCCCACCTTGGCTGCGAGCGGACTGGCCGGAAGGGTGGCGGTGAACAGTCCTACGGCCAGCAGGGCCACGACGGTGATCGCGTCGAAGAGACGTTCTACTGCGATGGAGGCGAGGACCGCACTGAACCGGGTCTGGGTGAGCCGCGCCGCGGCCAGTGTGCGGACCACCTCGCCGATCCGCATCGGCAGCACGTTGTTGGCCATGAATCCCATGGCGATCGCGTGCCAGAGCGGCGCCGCCCCGAGTTGCCGTCCATCGTCGCCGTGGAGCAGCAGCTGCCAACGGAAGATGCGCAGGACGAAGGGCAGCGTCGCGAGAATGACCCCGAGCACGATCGGTCCCGGCCGGGCACTCCGAATGTGCTGGAGCACCTCCGCGAACTGGAGGCCGCGCAGGGAGAAGTAGAGGAAGACCGCCGAAATGGCGACGCCGAGCAGCAGCTGCCACGCCGGGGCACGCCGCCGAGGAGCGGGAGACGACATCAGGAAATGGTCAGTCGGAGACGGCCAGCTCGACCAGGTCCAGCAGTTCCTCCACCAACGGTTGGATCGTGCTCATGGGCTTGGCGGCAGACACGGCGGAACGGATGGCACGCTGGACTTGGCCGGCACGCAGCAGGGCGGCGCGACCGTGGTAGAGAAGCTCGTCGATCTCGACCACCGGCAGCTCTGCCGGGGCCGGCTCGGCCGGGGCCAGCCGCTCGGGTGCGGCGACCGGTGCGGGGGCGACGACCACCGCCGCCGCGGCGCCACGGCCGCCGTTGGACTGCAATTCCTCATAGAGGGCATAGCTTGAGGCGAGGTCCCAGCCGGCGGCGACGGCTGAGACGGCCGCGGTGACCGCGACTGTCGCAGGTTCATCGGGGGCCAGGCTCTCGATGGAGACGACCTCGTCGTACTCCAGGCTTTCGATCGGTACGATGTCATCGGGAGCCAGTTGCTCGATGGGAACGACGTCGTCGGGAGCGAGGCTTTCGATCGGAACCACGTCGGCGTAACTCGGCGACGGGACCGGCCGGGGCGGGGCCGGCTGGGCTGGAGCGGCGCTCAGCAGGTCCATCGTCGCGATCAACGCCTCGAACGCGGTGGCGAGGGTGCTCGGCTGGGTGACTTCGGTGAATCCCAGGAGCCGCTTGCCGGCTTCCCGCAGCAGCGTGGTGAACTCGCCCGGGCTGGAGGTCGCCGCGCCCCGACCGATGGCGGACCGGGCGGAGACCGCGAACGCTTCCACCGCGATCTCGAGCGCCGGTGGCAGTCCCGCGGCGAGGGTCCGGAGGTCCCCGCCCAACAGATGAAGCCGCACATCCCGCTGGGCCGGAGACAACGCAGAGGCGATCTCATCGGCGGCCTGACAGAGATGCTCACCGCGGCTCACTACGGCCGCCGCGCCGAGCCCCGCGGCCACCGGGCCGCGCGGCGAGGCACCCCAGGAGACGATGCCCTCTTCACCGGCGAAGAACAGCGCATCGATGGGGACGACCGGAGTTTCGCTCGCGGGCGGTGCGAGCAGCAGATTGGCAAAGCGGCGGAATTCCTCGGCGTCGCTCTCGGGGCGGC
>DASPUE010000067.1:0-2489 GCA_035623055.1 Gemmatimonadales bacterium | reverse complement strand
AGCCGTTGGCGAACACCGAGGCCACGAGCCCTCCCGGCCACTGGAGAAACTCCACGCCCGGGTAGTGCTTGACCAGGATCTCCCGCATCCGGTCCGAGATCTCGCGCTGGGAGAGCTTTCGCTTCTCCGGGTCCACCAGGGCCAGCTGGATGAAGCCCATGTGCGGCCCATTGTTCGGGCTGGTCATCGCGGCCCGGGCGTTGGTCGGAGAGCCGACGTTGGTCAGCACCAGCTCCACGTCTCCCTTGGGGAGCTTCTCGGAGAGGAGCTTGCCCATCTCGGCGATCTTCCGGGCGGAGTCCTCGAGCGACGTTCCGGGCGCGAGCCGGACGTAGACCAGCTCCATCGATTCGTCGATCTCCGGGAAGAAGGTGCTGGGGAGCCGGCCCGCCGCCCAGACTGCGCCGGCGGTGAGCAGGGCGCAGCCTCCGATGACCCAGGCCCGGAAGGGGAGCACCCGGCGGAGCAGCCCGGCATAGCCGTCGGCGACCGAGTCGATGAAGCGCTCCACCCGCTTGGCCAGCCCCTTGTGCTCGGCGTGGCCGAGGAAGTACCGGCAGGCCACCGGGGTGACGCAGACGCTGACGAAGTAGGAGGCGGCCATGGCCATGGCCACGGTCAGGGCCAGCGGGGCGAACAGCTTCTGCGCCAGACCGACCAGGAGGAGGACGGGGAGCAGCACGGCCATCGTGGTCAGCGTCGAGGCGAGGACGGGGAGGGCGACGGCGTTGGTTCCTTCCAGCGCCGCCCGGTAGGCGCTCTTGCCCATCCGCCGGTGGCGGTGGATGGATTCCAGAACGACGACCGCGTCGTCCACCAGCCGCCCCATGGCCAGCGTCAGGCCGCCCAGGGTGAAGGCATTGAGCGTCTGCCCGTTGGCGTAGAGCACGATGAGGGTGATGGCGAAGGAGAGCGGGATGGCCACCGAGACGATGAGCGTCCCCCTCATGCTCTGCAGGAAGAGCAGGATGACCAGGGCGATGAGCACCAGCGCCTGGCCCACCTCCGCCTTCAGTCCGCGGTAGGTCGTCCGCACGAAGGTCGACTGGTCGAAGACCGCCTTCACCTGCACCCCGGGCGGCAGGTCGTGCAGGTTGGCCACCGCCTTCTTCACCGCGTCCACGATCTGCAGGGTGTTCCCACCGGGGACGCGGAGCACGTTGAGGTAGACGGCGTTCTGCCCGTTGACCGACACGGCCTGTGTCTCCGGGCTCCCCCCGTCCTCGACCCGCGCCACGTCCCGGATGAGCACCGGCTTTCCGTCCACGACCTTGACCATCGCCTTGCCGATGGTCTCCACGCGCTCCGGGACGGCGTTGGTGTAGACGTTGGAGTCGAAGCGCGGCGAGATGAACACCCCGGAGGGGAGGAGCGCGTTCGCCTGCGACACGGCGGCGGCCACGTCGCTGGAGGTCACCCCCCGCGCCTGCGCCGCGGCCAGGTCGACGATGATGTTGATCTGCCGCTGCCGTCCCCCGTTGATGGCTGCGCTGGCCACGCCGGGAATCCCCTCCAGGAGGGGCTCGATGTTGTTCAGCGCATAGTCGTAGAGCTGCGGCCCGCTCAGCCCCCCACCCGAGACGGTGACCTGGACCACCGGCGCGTTCGAGGGGTCGTACTGGAGCACGAAGGGAGGGAGAACCCCCAGGCTGGTTGGCACGGCAGCCATGGCGAAGGCCGTCTGCTGCTGCACCAGCGTCTGGGCCCCGTTCAGGTCGGTCCCCCACTTGAGCCAGACGAAGACGATGCTCAGGTTGTTCCGGGAGATGCTCTCCACGTGGTCCACGCCCGGGGTGGCGCTGACGTACTTCTCGATTCTCCACGTCAGCGTCTTCTCCACGTCCTTCGGCCCGAGGCCGGGGGCGAGCGTGCCGACCACCAGGACGGGCGGGGTCAGCTCGGGGAAGGTGTCGATGCTCATCCGCGGGGTGGTCACCCAGGCGAAGACCACCACCGCGATGGCGATCATCAGGATGGCGATGGGATTGTTGAGCGACAGCCGGGTCACCGACGCGTGGCCGGGTTGAAGCCCCGGACCGAGGATCGGACGAACGCCTCCTGCGCCGTCCGCTGGCTCCTCGTCGGCCCGGGCCTCGCGGCGCGCGAAGATGACGAACATCACCGGGACGAGGAAGAGCGAGAGGATGGTGGAAGAGGTGAGCCCGCCCACCACCGCCAGCGCCAGCGGCTGGTTGGACTCGGTGCCCTTCTCCAGGGCCATCGCGGTGGGGATGAGCCCGATGACCGTGGCCAGGCTGGTCATGGCGATGGGAACGAAACGCGAGCGGGCGGCGGCCACCACCGCCTCCATCTTCTCCGCTCCCTCCAGCGAGTAGCGCCGGTTGGCGTCGTCGACGAGGAGGATGCCGTTGGACACGGCGATGCCCACCACCATCAGGACGCCCATCAGCGCGGTGATGGAGAAGCCCTGGCCGGCGGCCAGCAGCGCCATGACGATGCCCACCAGCGACACCGGGATGGTGAAGAGC
>DASPUE010000066.1:0-3936 GCA_035623055.1 Gemmatimonadales bacterium | reverse complement strand
GCTCGACCCGCACCGCGTCGGTCATCGTCCGGCTCCGGCGGCAAACCGAACGTCCGCCGGCATCCCGATCTTGAGGATGCGGTCGTGGTTCGGGACCATGATCTTCAGGGCGTAGACCAGGTCCGCGCGCTCGTCGCGGGTCTGGACTGGGGTCGGCGTGAACTCCGCCTCCGAGGCGATCCACGTCACCCGGCCCACCCGCGTGGTACGGCCGTGACCGGCGTCCACAGTGACCTCCGCGGACTGTCCCACCTTGATCTGGCTCAGCTGCGGCTCCGTCACATAGGCGCGGAGTTCCATGGAGTCGAGGGTAGCGAGCTTGTACAGCGGCTGGCCCACCTGGACGAACTCCCCGGGCTTCACATAACTGGTCAGCACCGTGCCCTCGCGGGGATTGCTGATCCGGCTCCGGCGGATCCGGTCATCGAGCTGCGCGATCTGCGCCGCACTGGACGAGATATCCTGACGCGCGGCCTCCCGCTTGGCCCGAGCCGCCTCGATCTGGTCGCCCAGCGTTCGATAATCCCGCTCGGCCTGGTCCAGCTGCTGGGCCGTGGCGGCCTGTTGCTGGTGCAACCGCTGAGTGCGCAGATAGCCGCGCTCGGCGATCTCGCGCTGGGACGCCAGCACCTCGATGTTGCTGGCTGCCTCGGTCGCACGCGAGTCGTTCGCGGCCCTCTGGGCGACCAGCTGGTGCCGCTGCAGGGCAAGCTGTCCGGTGTCGACCACCCCTACCACCGCAGCGGAATCCAGCCGCACTCCATCGGTCGGGGAGAACCACAGCAGGGGACCCGCGGTCTCGGAGGAGACCACCACCTCGGTCGTCTCGAAGTTGCCATAGGCGTCGGGGTCGCCGCCCCGATGGCAGCCGCTCGCGAATCCGGCCAGGGCGAGCAGCATGCCGCTCTGGATGCAACGATCGGTGAATCGCATTACTGAATCTCCAATCCGAGAGTAGTGAGAAGACGGGCGCGAGCCTCCACCTGCTCGACCCGGTGAGTAGCCCTCGACAGACGTGCCTGCAGGAGATCGGTGCTCCGATCGACGTATTCGGACGCGGTGACCACCCCCTCATGAAGGCGGAGGCCGGTCTCGGTAGCCACCGCTTCCCGCAGCGCCACGATCTGGTCGTCCAGCGCCTGGGCGGTGTCCAGCCGGTCGATATCGGCCAGATCGTCCTGGATCTGGCGGGTGAGCCGGTTGGTAAACGCCTCCTCCTCCGACGCGACGATCTGGGTCTGGAGCGTCAGCGCCTGACGCGCACGGCCAGTGCTGCCCCAGTTCCACGGCGCCCAGCGCACCACCAGCCCGCCCAGGAAGTAGCCGTGGAACGTGTCGCTGATGGGGTTGAGTCCCGGGCGGCCATAGCCGGCCTGCCCGAAGGCCGAAAGCCGGGGCTTCTGATCGGCCGACAGGGCGTCCCGCTGCTGCGACAGCAGTTCCCGCGTCCGCGCGAACTGCTGGTACTCCGGCCGCGCGCGAAGGCTGTCGAGGCCCTGGCGCGCCTGGGCGTCCTGCGACGCCAGGTCGGGAAGGGCGAATGTGGCAGACGCGGGCAACTGACGCTGCACAAGCTGGCTCAGCTTGATCAGCATGGCCCTCTGCCGAGCCTCCACCTCGGCCTCGTCCTGGCGTCGGAGCAGCAACGTCGCCTGGATGGTTCCGGTGTCGCTGGGCAGGGCCGTGCCTTCTCGAACCTGGACCCGCGCCTCGGTGAGCCGCTGTTCCAGATCGGTGATCGTAAGGGCGAGGATCCGACGCTGCTCCGCCAGGAGCGCTCCACCGAAGAACGCCTCGTTCACCTCCTGGCGAAGGGCGTACAGCTCGGTGCGCACTCCTGCCTGTGACTGCGCCAGCGTCGCCTGTTCGACTCTCTTCCGGACGCTGATCGTGGGATCCAGGATCGACTGCTCAACCTCGAGGCGGCTGTCGTAGCTGTCCTTGGAGGGAGCTGGAAACAGCTGGATCCCTCCGATCGACGGCACCTTGAAGGTCTCCGACTGGTACTGCGCCTGGGCCTGTGCGGAGAAGGCCGGCAGCCGCTCGGCGGAGAGGTTCTGGATCCGGAGACCGGTTTGCCGGTCGAGAAGGGCGAACTGCTGCTGCCGCGGGTCGACCTCCGCCGCCTGCTGCTGCAGCACATGGAGCTGCAGCGAGTCGGCGGGCGCCTGGCCCCACACGGCCCAGCACGGCACGCCCAGCAGGAGGGATGAACCAACGGCGACCGATGCAAGTCTCATGAGTGTGATACCGTCAGAGTGTGGGGTCGTGAGAGGACGGCTGGAGTCCTCCGAGCACGACGGTGAGGGTTTCCGTGATGACACGATTGCAGCCGCCCCGTCCCCCGGGGCCGAGCGTCTCTGCGTGATTGCACCAGAAGGCCTGCTCGATCAGAGCCGCGAGAATCACCCGAGCGGCCACGTCCGGCGGAATCGCGCGGAACTCACCGCTGGCGATCCCCCGGACGATGATCTCGACCATCAGGCCATGGATGGGCTTATACACTTCTTCCGAGTAGAACCGCGCCAGCTTGATGTCGCGGGGCGCCTCGGTGACCCAGAGTCGGTAGAGCGCAGCCTGGGTCGGCGTATGCAGGATCTCCCAGATTCGCCCACAGAAATCCCGGAGCTGGCCGACGGCGGACCCTGGCGGCAACTCCCGGCACGCGCGGGCCACTTCCGCTCTCGCGGCCGTCGTGTCGCTTGCCGGATCACGATACAGTGCGTCATGCTCAACGTGCATTGGATGCTGCCTTATTCGCAGGACCATTCCTGATTCGGAACCTCAGTTGCCGCACCCACGCCCGTGACCTGCTCCTCATCGATCGTCTCGAGCGGGTGGCGCGCCCACCGGAACATGGTGGGGCGGCGCTCCGACCGGCCCGGGAGGCCAGACAGCCCAAGTATCAGGACTGCATGGCCGGTCGGAATGGCCGCGGTGGGATATGTCGGTAGGTAACTCCATTCCTGCACGATGCGCCTCCTGTTGAGCGTTCTCGTCTCGGCTGACTGACCAACCCGCCCTGCTGAAAAGCAACGCGGAGGCCATGACGTCCTGTCGAGTGCCACGGAGGCTCAAGTTGTGTGGCGAGAAGTGCTTATACCGATGGATGGAGTCGGGCACCCGGGGCCAAGATGGGGGGGATCGTTACGGTATTTCGTAATTGTACGAAATGCCGTAGTTTGGCAGTCGACATTCCCTCCAGGCTCCCAGAGGCACCATGGAGTCGACTCACTTCGCCGTGCTGCGAAGGGTCATGGACCGGATGACCGCGCTCAAGGATCCGCGGGACATCCGGCTGGTCCTCCATTCCATCACCAAGGACTTGGTCGAGCAGGCGAACATGACCCTGTCCGCGATCTGGCTCTATACCACTGACGATCGTTGCCCGGTGTGCCAGGCCGCAGGACAGACTGGTCTCGACGGCGGCGCGCCGGGAATCCATATCGCGGCGCAGTTCGGTGAGCAGAACGAGGAGGCGGCACTCCGCCACCACCGGCTGCCACCGGGGTATGGCCTTCCCGGCCGAGTCATGGTGAGTCGAACGCCGATGCTGATCCGCAACGCGCAGGAGGTGCTCAAGCGCTACCGGGCCGACCGGAATTCGATGCCGGAGTTCGGTCCTGATGGAGGCGAGCCCGACATCGAATTGCAGTGGGCCATCGATCTGGGGATAGAGGGTGCGGCGGCGTTTCCACTGATCGTCCAGGGTGATGAGTTCGTCGGAGTGCTGGGGAACCTGGCTCGGCGCGACATCGACGAAGACGAGTTTGCATACCTCGGGATCCTGGCCCAGCAGGCGGCGATCTCCATCAAGAGCGCGCAGATCTTCGAGGAAAATGCCCAGCTCCGGGACCGGCTGCTGGTCGAGAACGCCTACCTCCGAGAGGAAATCCGGACCGAGGCCGGGTTCTCGGACATTGTGGGCGAGAGTCC
>DASPUE010000065.1:0-3488 GCA_035623055.1 Gemmatimonadales bacterium | reverse complement strand
GAGGGTGCCTTGGCTCGGGCCGCGAGCGCCAGCGCGGCGTGTCCGACGAACATGGTCTCTCCGGGTCCGAGGTCCGGGTCAGGCCTGGCCGCGGATCTTGGCGACCCACCACCTGAGACCGACGAACAGGAACCGCCAGTCCTTGAAGAACTCGGGCGGCTTCCCTTCCACGAAGTGTCCGACGAACTGGAAGATCCAGCCCACGACGAACAGCGCGAGTCCGATCCGCCACAGGCCGGGAACCACGATGGAGACCAGCAGCACGATGATCGAGATCGCGATCAGCGGAATCCCCAAGGTGTGGCAGAACCGATTGAACGGGTGCTGATGGCTCTGGGCGTATTGGGCCACCCACTCGTCCATCGAGCGATTGCCGAGTTGCATCGTGCCCCCCTTCCGTTAGGGACGCCGGCCGGGTGAGCCGGGCGCCGGACTCAGGTCAGCGCGGCGAGCTGATCGGCCAGCGCCCGTGCGACCTGTTCGAGTTCGGCATGCTCCGGCTGCCGTCTGGCGTCGCTCCGGGTGGCGAGGTCGCCCCGAATCGATACGAGACTGGCGATGGCGCGCCGGAGCTTGAGCCGTTCGACGCGCACCGGGGCCGTGACGCCGTGACCGGCGGAGAGAATGGCCCACATGCTCGTGCGCAAGTTGTCGACCGACTGCTTGAGGTCCTCCAGGCCGACGGGCGTCACGGGTGCCCGCTGCAGCCGGGCATCGACCTCGGCCAGGAGAGACCCCAGGGTTGTAAGCTGCTGCGGAAGCGGCTCCTCAGCCATCGCGTGTCCGTCGGAGAAAGGCGACTGAATGTTTCATCCTCCGCTCGCGGACGCCAGCCCCGCGGCCTAGCCGTCGCCAACGTCCTCCGGAAGTGACGTCGTAGTGCCTGTGAGGGGACGCGCTGCTGCGGCCCCGGCGGCTTAACAGTCAGGCCGCGGCTACGTCCGGGCGGTACATCCACAGGCCGCTCATCACCCGATCGACGCTGGAGGGTCAAGATGCCGAACATCCGGAGTACCGGACTGGTCTTCTCGCTGAGTGCCGCGCTTCTGGTTGGCGCTTTCGCCTGCGCGCCGCCGCCTCCCCCCGGCGCGGTGTTCGTCGCCCGGCGTCCCCCCGATGATCGTGTGGAGGTTGTCGGCGTGGCACCGGGTCCGGGCTATGTATGGATCGCGGGAAATTGGCGCTGGGAACGCGGGGACTACGTCTGGGGGCCGGGCCACTGGGCCGTCGCCGAACGGGGTTACCATCGCTGGGAGCCAGGACATTGGCGGCACGCCCGGGGCGGCTGGTACTGGATCGACGGGCGCTGGAGCTGAGCCCGAGTCAGATGCGGGCCACGTATATCACCTTGCTGAAGCTTGCATGGACCTCTCCGGCCGAGTCCACCAGGTCGACCGCGAACTCCCGGTCGACCTTGCCGGATCGGTGGACTTCGGCCTGGATCTCCTCGACCGCACCGGGCGGGAGTCGAAAGGTGGCGTAGAGCGTGGTGCGCCCAGGGCGGCGAAACCGGATCGTCGCCGCCTTGTCCCATACCCTGAACCCCGGACCCAGCACCTTGATGAGCATCAGCATGTACATCGGGTCGATGGCGCCATACATGCTGCCGCCGAAGATTGATCCGACGTAATTCCGGGTGCGCCATGACAGGGGGAGCTGAATCCGGATCTCCATCCAGTCGGCAGCGATGTACTCGACCCGGGCGCCGGTTCCGCGATAGGCGGGGAACCAATTGAAGCGCCAGCGGGCCAGGCGACTCTGCAGCGATTCCGGCATCTCGAGCAATCGGCGCTAGAACGGTATCCGGCCCCGGAGAATGTCCGCGAACATCACGAAGTCGCCGGCGAGACTGTACCAGGGATGACGGAACGTCGCCGGGCGGTTCTTCTCGAAGACGAAGTGTCCCACCCAGGCGAAGCCATAGCCCACCACGGGAAGCAGAATGAGCAGGGCCCACCGCTCGGTCAGCAACGTGGTCACAAGAATGAGCAGCAGGAGCGCCGTCCCGGCGAAGTGGAGCCGGCGGCAGGTCGGATTCTGGTGCTCGCCGAGGTAGTAGGGGTAGAACTCCCGGAAGGAACCGTAGCTGTCGCCCATGTTCACCTCACGCGAAAGTCAGGAGCGCTGCTGCTTGTTCCGGCGGCAAGGTAGGGGCCCGGCAGGTGGGGGCAAGAGGCGTCTGCGCGACTACAGTCTCGGCACCCAGCTCCAGGCCAGCTGCATGGCCTCGGGCCGGCGCATGAACAGGGTGTAGCCGATCATCGTCAGCGGCCACGTCACCCACACGCTGACATGCTGCACCGCGAGCCGAGGCTGCCGCGCCCAGTCGAACGCGGCAATGAGCGGCGGGGCGGTCGCCACAAAAAACGTCACCGTCCACCCCACCCAGTAGGTCACCCCGTAGACGCCTGCGAGATGATGCTGGCTGGCCAGGATCAGCAGTGCCGTGAAGCAGAGCGCCACGTACAGCTGTCCCGCCAGCGAGAGCAGGTAGCCCAGCGCCGGTGCCGCCGGAATACGTGCCCACCGGAACCCCTTCGCGAGCAGCTCACCCGGGGCCCCGCTCAGCCGGAGCAGCAGGGTCCAGAACGCTGCGCCGAACATTCCCGGTATCGCTACGACCAATGTGTACCCGATGCCTGGCACCTGGGCCTCCGTTACGGTTCCTCGAGCCCGAATCCTCCCAGACTCACCAGGCTATCCATGGGTGCGCCCAGGATCAGCTCGATCCAGGCGCGCGCGTCGGTCGAGGCCAGCACCCGCGGTGGACTCTCGACCCGCACATTCCAGGACGTGTCCCGAAGCAGATCGATGTCGGTTTCCCCCCGACGCCTGGCATCGCGCAGTTCCTCGGCGCTGGCCGGCAGCACGGTGTCCAGCTGCACCGTAAGCTCCCGATGTGCCGCGAACCACCCCGCCAGCGACTCGGCCGAGGCCCTGCTCCGGACCATGAAGGTGGTCTGGATCCGTTGTGGGGTCGAGGGAGCGGCGGCGATGTAGCCTCGCAGGGCGGCCTCGATCTCCGCTGGGGTGAACTCGCCCCGGGTGATCACGGGAGGCGATGGAACTCCACTCCGCGGCAAGCCGCCAGTTGCCGAGGATCGATCCGCGGGATGACACCCCTGCAGAAGGGCCAGCGCGAGAATCGCCATCGCTCGCGGCGTCCGGCGGGGGCGCGTGTGGCCGATCGGGTGCGGTGCTCCCCGAGGCATGATTGTTCAGGGGGCAGCCGTCAGGAATTGCCGGACCGCCCGCTCCACCTCCTGCTCGTGGGAGATGAAGACGTAATGGCGCGCCCGGGGGATGATCAGGACTCGCGCACCGCGGAGCTCCCGGCGCACGGTCGCGATCTGTGCCGCGATATAGGTGCGAAATCGCGCCGTCGCGGTATCCGCCTTCCCTTGGTCGGCAGGGCTCATCCCGGCGTACCCCGGGAACAGGTCCGCGGCGGCCTCGGGGACGGCGTAGATGGCGAGCGCGGGAGCCTG
>DASPUE010000064.1:0-9030 GCA_035623055.1 Gemmatimonadales bacterium | reverse complement strand
AAGCCACAGGCCACCCACGAGGCGATCGACGCGGAAGGGTGGTTCCATACCGGGGACATCGGGATGATCGACGCGGATGGCTTCCTGCGGATCACCGACCGGAAGAAGGACATCATCGTCACCGCTGGCGGGAAGAACATCGCCCCACAGCCAATCGAGAACCGGGTCAAGACCAACAAGTTCATCCTGAACGCGGTGATGATCGGCGACAAGCGCAAGTTCCCGGTGATGCTGGTGGTGCCCAACCTGGAATCGCTCAGGGAGTGGGCCGTCGCCCAGAATCTCACCAGCATGGACGACGCCGCGCTGATCGCGAGCCGGGAAGCCACCGAGAAGATCGAGCGCGAGGTCAAGAAGACTCTGCGTGATCTCGCCCAGTTCGAGGTCCCGAAGAAGGTGCTGCTGATCCAGCGGGACTTCTCGATCGACACCGGCGAGTTGACCCCCACCCTCAAGGTCAAGCGGCGCGTGGTCGAGAAGAACTACTTCGCCCAGATCGAAGCGGTGTACGCCGAGCCCAAGGGCGGCGGGCACGACGTGTAGCCGGGGCCGACGCCACGATCACCGAGTCGATCGCTCTACCCTTTCACCCGCCCCACCCACCACCCCTCCGCGGAGCCCAGCAGCTCGAACGCAGGCTCGGTCGGTATTGGGCCCTCGCCCACGGCCCGCAGGCCGGGCAGGATCGAGTGGATCGCATCCGCCTGCCAGGCAGGCTCTATCGCCTCCGGCCGACCCAGCACGATTCCACGCAGGCTCCGCTGTTTGATCGGGAGACGCGGCGCCTCGAGGACGCTGAGCCTGGGCGTGGGCAGGACTCCATCCGGCGGATTGACGGCGACGATGTGAACACCGGGTAGCAGGGGCGCGAGCGCCTCGGCGTGACCCGCGGCCCGCCCGATGAGGGCGATGAATCCTCCGGGACCTTCGATACCGAGGAAGGCGTGCAACGCGGCGGGGTCAACACCCAAAGACTGGCCAGCCTCGGGGGGGCGGACGCGGTCGAACCGTACAACGCCCTCCACGATCGGGTACTCCGCGTGGCAGACCGGGCAGCCCAGCGTTCCCCGGACGACCAATCGTCCGTCCATGGCATCCGGCACCAGCACCAGAAAGGACTCCGGATGCTCGGCCGTGCAGCGCAGGTGGTCGGTGAGTTCGATGAACACGGAGACGGCGGTGAGTGCCCCATCAGGCGCACCGCTCACCCTTCAACTCAGGGCCGGAACACGACCCAGGTCAGCTTCCCGGCCTCGACCGTGGCTTTCCGGTAGACCTTCTTCCCCCCGATCTCCGTGCCAAGGAAGTAGTCTCCCGGCGGTACGTCGCTTACCGCGAAGTGCTCGCCGTAGAGCGGGTGCGGATGCGCCTTGTCACCGTAGGTCTCGGCGTAGGAAAAGGGAGTCTCGACCGGCTCGGGCTTGATCAGTCCGTAGATCCGCGCCTGGGGCACCGGCTTTCCGGCCGCGTCGAAGACCTGTCCAGCCACGATGCCGGTGTTCGGCAGGGGTTCGATCCACAGCTCTGGATTGGTGGTGTACGGCGGAAAGCGCTCCAGCGAGTCGACGATCAGCTTGACATCATCGGTTGGAGCGGCATGGACTTCGAGATGGAGATGGTCATTGGTGGCCCGGCCAGTGTTGCCGACGAGCGAGATCACCTGCCCAGCCTGCACTCGTTGCCCGACCCGGACCTTGATGGCGGAGTTGTGGTAGTACACGCTGAAGATGCGCAGGCGACCACCCGACGTGGCAAGGGTGCTGTCGTGCCGGATGGCGACCGTAAGCGCTCCCTGCTCGGCAGGCCCCGCGTACACCACGGTCCCGCCCCCGATGGCCATGACCGGCGTGCCGTCGGGATTATTGAACTCGACCCCCTGGTGCTGCTGGAAGTTTCCGCCCATGGTCGAGCCGTACCGGTACGTCTGATCGATGAACGGATTGTCGGTCCGGTCGATGGGCCGTCGGAACCAGTTGGTCCGCAGGGGACGCGGATCTTCGGCGGGCTTCACCGCCTTCCGGATGCAGGGCAGCGTGTCCGCGACCGGCCTGAGGCCGCAAGAAGTCCCGCGCCAGGGCACCCCGCTCATCAGGATCCGGTTCCGCGGCGAGAAGACCGGATATGCCACGGGTTGGGTCCCGATGATGGCGGGCGAGAAGGTGAGGCGCACGCTTCCCTTGAGCGTTGTGACGAGCAGGCCGGTGCGGTCAAGGCCGAGACGGCGCACGTACTCGTTCCCAAGCAGCGGGATCACGGAGTCCGCCGGCCCCTTGGCCGGCGGGCCGATGCTGTCCTCGATCGCCATCCAGTGCGCGCCGTCGTCGGTGGTCATCTGGATGCCGTCGGCGGTTCCCACCCAGGTGGTGTCGCCGTGGACGACGATGCCGTCGGGCGCCACATACTGCCATTCGGGCCCGAGCTGGGAGAACGTCCAGTTGGTCCAGGTGGCCCCACTATCTCGAGAGAGTCCCCAGCCGTTGCCCACCGTCCCGTACCAGATCTCGCCTCGAGGCCCGAAGGCGAAGGCGTGCACGAAGTCCCAGGAGATGCTGGTGGCGGTAGAGTCGTGCCGGATCCGCTCCCAGGCCGTGGCCTTCGGCCGTAGCCGGAAGATGCCCTGACCGTAGGTACCGACCCACAGGCCCCCATCGGGATCTCGCGTCACGGCGAGCACATGTACCCCCCACCCGCTCGAATCGGGAAGCGCAGGGAGCGCCTGGGCCTGCACCACTGCCGGAGCGAGCAGTGCAAGTCCTGCCGGAACGAGAATCGTCAGGAATGGTGGAGCCTTCATCTGCCGCTGCCGCTTGGCTCTGCCCCCCAGCTCGCGGATCACTGGCTACTCCTGAATGACGGGATTGGGAACCAGCCTCAGCCATTCCACGGTCGCATGCCGGGGCCGGGTGGCCGCGAACAGCACCGCCTCCCCAACGTCCTCGGGGCGCAGCATCTGGTCTCGGCGGGGGAAGCCGGGGCGGTGATCGGGGTCGAAGGGATCCCAGATCGGTGTGTCGGTGGCCCCGGGAGAGATCAGGGTGAACTGCACCCCGCTTCCCTGGTATTCAGTGGCGAGCACCTCGTGCAACCCCCGAACCCCGAACTTGCTCGCCGCGTAGGCGCTGTTGTCCGGGAACGCGCGGTGGTCGCTGATACTGCCGATGGTTATGTGCATCCCCCGCCCCTGTGCCCGCATCGCGGGAAGAAGGCCCTGGGCGAACAGGAACGGTGCGCGCACGTTGAGTGCGAGGAGCCGGTCCAGCTCATCGGGCTGAGTCGCCTCGAACGGTGCCAGCAGAAACAGGCCGGCCCCTTGCACCACGATGGCGGGCGCGCCCCACTCGCCAAGGATGCGGCTCGTCACCGCGACGATCTCCGGCACGCTGGCGAGGTCGCACCTGAGGTCCCGGAAGGACCCGTGGGTACCGTTTTCCAGAGAGCGGGCGATCCGGACCACCGTGGCGCCAGCCCCGGCCAGCGACTCCGCGGCGGACCGCCCGATCCCCCGCGAGGCGCCGGTGACGACGGCGAGCTTCCCTTCCAGCGGCCTCACTCTCCGCCCCGACCGTGCACCAGGCGGAGGAACTCCTCTCTGGTCCGGATGTCGCTGCGGAAGTTGCCCCGCACCGCGCTGGTCACGGTCCGGGAATTCTGCTTCTCCACGCCGCGCATGGCCATGCAGAGGTGCACGGCCTCGATGAGCACCCCGACGCCGTGGGGCTCCAGCACCTCCATGATGGCATCGGCAATTTCGTCGGTGAGGCGCTCCTGCACCTGCAGCCGCCGAGCAAAGACCTCGACGATACGCGGCAGCTTGGAGAGCCCGACGATCTTCCCGTTGGGCACGTAGGCGACATGGGCGCGGCCGAAGAACGGCAGGATATGGTGCTCGCAGAGCGAATACAGCTCGATATCGCGCACCAGGATCATGCTGTTGTGCCGCTCCTCGAACAGGGCATCTCCGACCGCGTCCATGACCGAGAGGCCGTAACCGCGGGTCAGCCAGGTGAGGGCCTTCTCCACCCGCTCCGGCGTCTTGATCAGCCCCTGCCGGTCCGGGTTCTCCCCCAGCGCGGCGAGGATGTGGCGGACCTCCGCCTGAAACGGCGTGCCCCTACCGGCCTTCGTAGTCGACATAATTGCGGGGTGTCTCCCAGAGACGGATGCGGCGCAGGCGTCCGGCGGGAAGCGCGGAAGCCAGCACCTGCCAGCAGTAGACCGCGATATTTTCGGCGGTCGGGATGACGTCGTGAAAGTGGGGGACGTCGAGGTTGAGGTTCTTGTGGTCGAGGTGGGCGAGCAGCTTTTCCTCGATCAGCTTCTTCAATACGTTAATGTCGATCACGTACCCTGTGTCAGGGTCGATCGCCCCCTCGACCACGACATCGAGCTCGTAGTTGTGGCCGTGATAGTTCGGATTGGCACATACCCCGAACATCCGCGTGTTCCAGTCATCGGATTTCGCGGGGTTGTACAGCCGGTGCGCCGCATTGAAGTGCGCGCGGCGCGTCACGCTGCAGCTCGGCATGCCGGTCGGTCACCGTGAAGTCAGGTGGTGGAAGATGACCCGGCCGGCGTCGGCGTCAAGCTGAGCGACCAGAGGGTTGAACAACCGGGGGCACCGGCCACGGGCCGGTGCCCCACGGGGATGCGAGGGCGACGCCGAAGAGGTTTATTGAAGCCCGACGAAGAATTGATGGCGCCCTCACTCGAACGTCTGTCTTCCCCCATGGGGCGTGACATCGGTTCCAGTATCTGGGCCCTTCACCGGACCTGTTGGCTCAATAACGTTGTTCCTCGACGCCGCTTTCAATTTCGAAGATAGGACCCCGTCCCGAGACCGTCAACGCAGGTGACCGGAGTTCCGCATGTCCATTGACTTGATCGGTGCCCTTCTCGCGCTCGCGCTGTGGATTGCCCTGACCTTCCTGTTCCCGCTCGGGCCCGCGGGTACCGTGGCGCACCTGCTGCTGGGCGTCGCCGGGGCGCTGTTCGTCCGGTGGTGGGCGCTCCGGGACAAGGCCAGCCCCGCATCATGACCGGCGATCACCGGGAAGCGCCCACCGGCCACTCTTCGCTGAGACCAGGTTTCCGATGAGTGAATCCTCCTCCGCCCGGGACGCCCTCTCCGCGGTGCTGGCCGCCCTGCTGTATGTCCTGCTGCTGGTGACGCTGCGGGAGATCCTCTCGCCGCCGGTGGTGCTCCCGCTCGCGCTATTGGCGCTGTGGCCGCTGCGGCAGCGCCCCGGGATCCAGGGTGCGATGGGGATCGCCATCGCGCTGACGGCAATATGGGCGCTCAAGCTTTACGGCGGCCTGCTCGGGCCATTCCTGCTGGCCCTGGTGGTGGCCTACGTGCTCTCACCGCTGGTGGCGCGCCTCGAGCACCGCCGGGTGCCGCGAGGACTGGCGATCCTGCTGGTGGCCCTGCCACCGGTGATCGCGGTGGTCGTGCTGCTGTTGCTGGCCGGGCCGCAGGTCTGGAATCAGGCCGTCGCGATCGTTGATGCGACCCCGCGATTCGCCACCACCCTGCTCGATTTTCTGGCCGGGCTCAGGACCCGCGTCGAAGGCCTGCCCTTCCTGACGGCTGAGCAGCGGAACTGGCTCCACGACCTGGATGCCTCGCAGCTCGCCTCGATCCTGCAGCAGAACGCCGATGGCATTCTTCAGAGCATCGCCAACGGCGGCCTGGCCTTTCTCCGCCAGTTGGGAACCGTTGTGGGGTTCCTTGGCTACCTGGTCGTGACGCCGGTGGTCGCATTCTATCTGCTCCGCGACTGGCGCCCCCTCCTCACCTTCCTCGAGGACCTGATACCGGCGGCGCGGCGTGAGCCGGTGGTAGCATTCATCGAGGAGTACGACCGCTCGCTCGGCCGGTTCATCCGGGGCCAGCTACTCGAGGCCACACTGGTGGGCGTCCTCACCGGTGTCGGGCTCGCGGTACTCGGTGTCCCCGGGGCGCTGGTCCTGGGGGTCATCGCCGGCCTGTGCAACCTGGTGCCCTACATCGGCATGGTGATCTCGCTGGTCCCCGCCCTCGTCGTCGCGCTCACCATGCCCTCGGCCCTCGACGGACTGCTCCGGGTCGGAGGCGTCTTCCTGGTAGTGCAGTTCCTCGACGGCTCGGTCACCGGACCCAAGCTGGTGGGCGGGTCCGTCGGCCTCCACCCGGTGATGACCATGCTGGCGCTCGCCTTCGGCGGCGCGGTACTCGGATTCGCCGGGCTGCTGCTGGCGATCCCGCTCGCGGTCCTGATCAAGATGCTGGGGTCGAGGGTCCTGGAGCGATATCGGAGGTCGAGGATGTACGCGGGGGAGGCGACGGGGTAGCAGAAACGGGGAGCGGCGGTACGCTCCCTAGATCTCCCAGTTGGACCAGAGGACCGCGCCCTCCGGCACTGCGCGCTCGGGGTGCCCCTCCAGCGTCATCCGGAGATCAGTCCAGTGGGTCCGATAGCCGAGGTGAATCAGGCGGAGATAGGCGCGACCGAAGGCCGTCTGACAACGCACACTCACTCGGCGGATGTCCGCCGCGAGCGCGGCGGCTTCGGCGGCCGCCATCAGCCTTTCGAACGTCTCTTCGTCTTCCGCCACCAGCTTGAGGACCCGGAGCTCGTCCTGGGGCCGGCCCACCGCCAGGGGAGCGGTGTGGTAGAGGGCGAAACCTACCACGTCAGCCTCACCGTCCCGCAGCAGCAGCGTATCACCGATCCGGAGGTCCGCCGTCGCCGCCAGTTCACGGGTGAAGTCGGTACCCGGGCAGAGCCGATCGGTGAGGGCGCGGCAGGCCTCCAGGCGGGCGGCCCGACCGGGCCCCGCGGTGGACAGCACCTCCGGGTGCAGCGCCGGACGCCGGCCCAGATCTCGGGTGAGGGTGATGGTGAGGTGTCCCGGGACGAAGCCGAGCCGACTGTAGAATCCGATGTTCTCGATGGTCCGGGGCATGGTCTCGAGACCGATCGTCCGGGCCCCACGGTCCTTGAGCCAGGCGATGCCGGCGCGGATCATGGTCTTGCCGAGCCCGTTCCCCTGGCGATCGGGGCGCACGGCGAGCGGCCCCATCCACCCTTCCCGACCCGACAGGTGCACGATGCTGAAGCCGCACAGCTCGCCATCGGCATCACGCCAGATCATGGCCCCGTCGCCGGCGTCCTCGAGCGCGTAGCGCCAGATCGCCGGATTGAGATGCGGTACCCGCACCCCGCTCATGCCATCCCGGCGATAGCGGTCGGTGAAGGCCTCCGAGAACACCCGGTTGAGCGGCTCGACGTCGCGCACGGTCGGCCGCTCGGGACCATAGACCTGCCGGTCAGGCAGCCAGGCCATCGGTCGCCCCCACCACTTCGTCGCGGACGCGTGCGGCGCCCTTCTCGACGTCGAAATCCACCCGGATGACCCGGTCGAATCCGTCGCGCACGCTTTCAATGTGCGTGATCAGGATGACCTGAGGGAAGCGGTCGGCCAGACTGCGGAGCAGGTCCACAACCGACGCGCGGCGCTCTTCGTCCAGCGAACCGAAGATCTCATCGAGGACCAGCAGCGAGAGAGGTTGCCCCGCCCGATCCGCGATCATCTGGCTGATGGCCAGCCGCAGGGCGAGGTTGGCTACGTCCTCCTCGCCCCCGGAGAGCACCGGCTTGGGTTCCCCCGCCTCGATAATGGTTGCCACGTAATCCTCGTCCAGCTCGACCTCGCCGTAGCGCCCGTTGGTGAGATCGCGCAGGAACCCACTGGCGATCTCCGAGAGATCGGGCCGGAGCTGCTGGTTGAGGTCGGTCCGCAGATCGGTGAACGCACGGTCCAGTTCGTTGTACAACGTAAGCTCGCGAGCGGCTGACCGCGCCTCCTCCTCGCGGCGGGCTCGCTCCTCCCGGCGCCGCTGAGCCGCGGCCATTCCCTCCTCCGCCGCACGCCGCTCGGCCTGAGCGACGACGATCGCCAGTTCCGCATCCCTGCGCTCCCGTTCCGCCGCCTCCCAGGCTTCCCGCGCGGACACAAAAGCGGTTTCGCTGTAGCCGAGCGCCGCCAACTGCTCGCGGACGGCGCGCGCCTCCGTTTCCCGGGCCGAGAGGGTGCGCTCGGCTCCCTCCGCCTCGGTGATGAGATGTTCAGCGCGTTCCGCCTGGCCCCGAAGCCGCTCCGCCTGCAACGCCAGCGGATCGAGGTCGGCCAGTAACCGGCGAATCTCGCTGTGGCGATTGGGGTCGTAGTTGGCCGGCCCCTCGGCCGCCTGGCGCTCAAGCTCGGTCGCCCGGGCCTCGATCCGGAGCAGTTCGGCCTGCAGTGTCGGCGCCTCCTGGGCCTGCGCCTGCAGCCGGCCCAGCTGCCCTGTGGCTTCGGCGAGAGCCCGCTCCACCGTGTCACGCTGCCGCTCCAGCTCGCGCAGCTCCGCGGGCTCGGTCACCAGCTGGTCGATTCGCGACTTGTAGTAGTTTCCGTTGAAGAGCACGTCCTGTAATTGCCGCTCGAGCACGCCCAGCACATGGTCGTATTCGCGGCCGAGTGGACGGGCACAGGTGGGGCAGGTGCCGTCCGGCCCCGCTCGGGTGATCTGTTCGAGCTGGTCCTTGAGGTCGCGGTACTGATCCCGGAGCGTCTCGCGCTTCGTGCGGGCGTCCTGCAGGTCCCGATCCCAGTTGGAGCGCTTTTCCTGGTAGGTCTCCGCGATCGCTACCACCCGTCCCTGCAGGTCGGTCAGAGTCGCACGGGCCTGCTCCAGCGCGTCAGCCGCTGGCAGCCTGGCAACCCGGGTGCGAATCGTCTGCGCGGCGGCGCGGCTCTCCTCGAGCTGGGCCTGCGCCACCTGACGCTTGGCGTACTGGCCGGCGAGCTCGTCGAGACGCTGGCGCTCGGCCCGGAGCGCTTCGAGCGGGGCAAGCTGCCCGCCGAGCGCGTCGAGCCGGGTGCGGGCCTCGTTCGCCGTCACCAATTCTCGATCTAGCTGGGCGAACGCCTCGCGCGCCGTGATGACCCGATGCTCGGCCAGCCGCAGCTCCCCTTCCAGCGCGGCGACGGCCTCGCGTTGCCGCT
>DASPUE010000063.1:0-2447 GCA_035623055.1 Gemmatimonadales bacterium | reverse complement strand
GTGGGGGTGGCCATACCAAGGCCTCCGGACTTTCCATGGAGGGCTCGCTTGCGCACGTTCAGCACGAGGTGCTGGCGGCCGCCCGTGAGTACCTTTCGGCGAATGGCAATGGACAGGGTCTATGAGCGATTCTCAGGCAGGGCACGATATTCTGGACCGGATCGAGCGGACGCTCGATTCATTGCGACCATACATCGCATCCCATCGCGGCAGCGTGGAGGTCGTCGATTTCGATGAGGGGGAGGGGGTGCTGCTCCTGCGCCTCGGCGGCACCTGCCACGGCTGCTCGGCCTCCACGATCACCCTCAAGCAGGGGATCGAGTCCCGCTTGCGCCAACTGGTGCCCGAGGTGAAGCAGGTAGCCGCCATCTGAACGAGCGGATGACGGGTCACGGCGATGTCTGCGTCGCCGCCGTGCCGCTGAGGAACCGCATGACTGAACCACTCGCCACCCGCGTGGCCGCGGCCCTGGGCCGCATCCAGAACCCCCGCTTGGAGAACGACCTCTTGTCTGCCGGCATGGTCCGCGACCTCGCCGTGACCGACGATGGCAAGGTGTCGTTCACCTTCCTCTTGTCGCGGGACGATCCAGCGACCCTGGTCCGTGAGGCACGCGCGGCGGTACGGGCAGTCGAAGGCGTCAATCCGGCCGAACTGCGCATCAGCGTGGTCGATCCGGGAGGGCCTGCGAGGAGCACCCATCCCCCGCCCGGACAGCCGGCACCCGGCCAGACCCACGGCGCGGCGGGCCTGGTGCCCCCGCCACCGGCGCCGGCGGACTACCCGAACCTCGGCCGGATCATCGCCATCTCCTCCGGCAAGGGGGGCGTGGGGAAGTCCACCGTTTCGGTCAATCTCGCCGTGGCGTTGGCACGGAAGGGATACCGGGTCGGGCTCATGGACGGCGATGTCTATGGCCCGAACATCCCGCGGATGTTCGGCGTCTTCGAGAAGCCGCCGGTGGTGGAAGGCAAGATTCAGCCGCTCCAGGCCTGGGGCGTCAAGCTGATGTCGCTCGGCTTTCTGGTGGATCGGGACGCGCCGGCCATCTGGCGGGGTCCGATCATCATGAAGATCGTGCAGCAGTTCCTGCGAGACGTGCAGTGGGGGGACCTCGACTACTTCCTGGTGGACCTTCCCCCCGGCACGGGCGACGCACAACTCTCCCTGGTACAGTCCTGCCAGGTCGCGACTGCAATCATCGTCACTACTCCGCAGGAGGTCGCGGTCGGTGACGCGCTGCGGGGCGCGAGGATGTTCGAGAAGGTTGGGGTCCCCGTGGCCGGCGTGGTAGAGAACATGAGCGCCTGGGTGGATCCGGCCAGCGGCCAGCGGTTCGAAATGTTCGGCTCCGGTGGCGGCCAGCGCCTCGCCGAGGAACTCAAGATCCCGCTGCTCGGGAGCATTCCGCTGCAGCCCGGGATGGCTGAACTGGCGGATCGGGGCAAACCGATCGTCGCGGCGGAACCCGCGAGTCCCGCCGCGGCCGCATTACTCGCAATTGCGGACGGCGTGGTCGAGGCAGCCGCGAGCCATTCGGTTTCTCTGCCCATCATGCGCGGTTAGCCCGGGTCCTCCCTGGGGCGCGTCGGGCCGCTTGGTCACGGTCTGCCGGGGTGCACCGGGTCAGGGACAGCCGGGGAGTGCGCTCCAACCTCACGATGCCGATCATCACCCTCCTGACCGACTACGGCATCAGCGACGCCTACGTCGGTGAGCTCAAGGCTGTTCTCCTGACCGGAGCTCCCGGAGCGACGCTGGTGGACATCACCCATCAGATCTCCCCCGGGGACATCGCGGCCGGGGCCTATGTGCTCGGCCGGGCCGCGCCAAGGTTTCCGGCGGGCACCATTCATCTCGCGGTCGTGGATCCCGGGGTCGGGACCTCACGCGCGGCGCTGGCCCTCTCTTCCGGGGGCCACATCTTCGTGGGGCCGGACAATGGCCTGTTCTCCGCTGTCATCCGCGGGGCGGAGGTCGAGGCGGTGACCCTGGCGACGCCAAGCTTCGCGTCTCCCACATTTCATGGGCGCGACCTGTTCGCTCCCGCGGCTGCCCGTCTGGCACAGGGCGAAGCGCTGGCGGCCCTCGGCGAACGGTACGCGGGGATGCCCCGCCGGGTCAGCGGCGCGGTTCCGCACTATGAGGGAAAGGTGGTCGTGGGCGAGGTGATCTACGTGGACCGCTATGGCAACCTGGTCACCAATCTGACGCCGGACCTGGTGCCATCGTACGCCGTGCTGGAAGCGGAGAGCCTGGTGATTGGTCCGGTACGGAGCACCTTCGGCGACGTGCCATCAGGGTCGCTACTGGCCTACATCGGCTCTGGGGGATCGGTGGAGATCGCGGTGCGTGATGGTTCCGCGGCGCGACGGCTGGGAATCGGAGTCGGAGGGCGGATCCGCGCGCGGCTCGGGTAGCCTAGTCGCCGCCCCGATCGCGAGTGG
>DASPUE010000062.1:0-3661 GCA_035623055.1 Gemmatimonadales bacterium | reverse complement strand
CCGGAGAGCACCTGCCGCCAGGTGGACTGGCTTCCGGTGAGCACGTATTGCGCAAGGCTCTCGTCGGCGACACCGCCGACCCGCGCGGCGCGGCACTCCCCCCGCCAGAGGTCGAAGAACACCCCGCGCTCTTCGCCTTCCTTGTCCGGTGTCATCACCAGCAGGACCGTCGCTTCCCAGGCGATCGCCGCTTCGCGGTAGGTCTGGCTCTGGTTGAGCACTCGGGCGCAGGCCGCCGCCCAGCTATCGGAGAAGATCGAGATCGGCATTGGATTCGGACGCGGCCTACAACGCGGGCCACTGTTGGGTGACGCAGTGGAAGGAGCCGAGGCCCCAGACCAGGTCTCCGGAATCGATGAGGAGGACCTGGCGGTCGGGAAAGCAACGCTGCAGCGTGGCGCGTGCCGCCTCGTCGGTGCGGGGATGGTAGGCCGGGAGCAGTACCACGCCGTTGGCGATGTAGAAATTGGCGTAACTCGCCGGAAGCCGTTGGTCGTTGTAGTGCATCGCCGGCGGCATGGGCAGCGTGACCACCCGGAGCGGGCGGCCGTCCTGGTCGGTCATGCGGCGCAGCCGCTCCAGGTTCTCCTTGAGCGGCGCGAAGTTGCGATCCCGGGGATCGTCCTCCACCACCGTCACCACCGTGGACTCGTCGACGAAGCGGGACAGGTCGTCGACATGGCCGTCGGTGTCGTCTCCCTCGATCCCGTCGCCCAGCCAGAGGATGTTGGTGACACCGAGGTACTGCTTGAGCGCCGCCTCGATCTGGGCCTTGGACAGGGCCGGGTTGCGGTTGGGGTTGAGCAGACAGCTCTCGGTGGTCAGCAGGGTTCCCCGGCCATTCACGTCGATGCTGCCGCCTTCCATGATCACGTCCGACTTGAATACCCGGATGCCGAAGCTCGCGCCGATCCGCGACGGGATCACGTCATCGGCATCGAAGGGAGGGTATTTCCCTCCCCAGGCGTTGTAGCCCCAATCGACGATCGCTTCTTCCCGCCGTCCGCTCGCGGTCTCCCGCTGAACGAAGATGGGGCCGTGATCGCGGCACCAGGCGTCGTCGGTGGGATTGTGGTGCAGGAAGATGGCGGGTCGGCGGGCCGATGGCGCTCGCCGGCCGGGCTTCTCCGCTCCGCCGAGGTCGGTTGCGGCGAGCTGGGCCGCGGCGAGCCGCGCCGTGACATCCGCGGCCATCTCGGGTCCCGTGACGTTGATGTGCACCTCTTCGTGAGGCGCGAGCTGCCGGACGATTTCCACGAATACGCCGGGAATCGGCTCGAACTTGCCGGGCCAGGAGCTTTCCCGGTGGGGCCAGCTCAGCCAGGTGCCCCGGTGAGGTGCCCACTCGGCGGGCATGCGGAACCCGAGGGAGGCGGGAATGACGGCGGAAGAGGGCATCGAGGCGGGCGGCGAGTGCGGCCGATCAGGCGTGGCGGATCGGCTCCGCTCCACGTCATCGACCACTCAGCCGATTCTCAGTCGAGGTACCGCTTGGTGAGATCGCCGTAGGAGTCCACCCGGCGGTCCCGGAGGAAGGGCCAGTGGGTGCGGGAGAAGTCGACTCTGGCGGTGTCGATCGGAACCAGCAGCGTTTCCTCCCCGGAGCCAGCCTTCGCGAGAATCTCCCCGTTTGGCGCGGCCACGAAGCTCCCACCCCAGAATTCGATGCCCTGGTTGGGCCCCGGCTCGATCCCGACCCGATTGACGACAGCTACGTAGACACCGTTGGCGATGGCGTGACTCCGCTGAATCGTCTCCCAGGAGGACTGCTGGGCCGCGCCGTACTCGGCCTTCTCCGGGATCAGCCAGCCGATCGCAGTGGGATAGAACAGAATCTGGGCTCCGGTGAGCGCGGTGAGCCGCGCCGCCTCGGGATACCACTGGTCCCAGCAGATCAGCACACCTGCCTTGACGAACTTCGTGTCCCAGGAGCGGTACCCGAGATCTCCGGGGGTGAAATAGAACTTCTCGTAGTAATTCGGATCGTCGGGGATGTGCATCTTGCGGTACTTGCCGAGATAGGCGCCATCGGCATCCAGCACCGCCGTCGTGTTGTGGTACAGCCCCTCGGCCCGCTTCTCGAAGAGCGAAGCGATGATGACCACACCCAGCTCTCCCGCCAGCTTGCCCAGTCGGTCGGTACTGGGCCCGGGGATCGGCTCGGCCAGCTTGAAGAAGCCGTGGTCCTCGGTCTGGCAGAAGTAGGGGCTTCGGAACAGTTCGGGAAGGCAGACAACCTGGGCGCCGCGGCGAGCCGCCTCACGGATCCGGTCGACGGCGCGCGCAAAGTTCTCCTCGGGATCGGCGGTCATCCGCATCTGGACGAGCCCGAGGGTGAGCTGAGCCGGGAGGGGTTTGGGCATGGGGCGGAAAGATAATCGGGGACCGAAGCCACAAAATGGCCGTCGAAACCCGGCGCTCACCGCCTGCCGTAGGAGGCTGTAGATTCCCTGCCGGCTCGCAGGGACCCTTCAACCTCCAGCATGGTCTTCCCCTCCTATGCTCCCAGCACTGTTTCTCGCATTGCTGCAAGCGGCCCAACAGCCGCCGTCGCCCTCACCGATCGCCAAGGTCGAAGTCTCCCCCGCCACGGCAGAGTTGCAGGTCGGCCAGACCGCCCAGTTCAGCGCGCGGGCGCTGGACTCGCTCGGCAATCCGGTCTCCGGGGTCCAGCTCGACTGGTTCGACGGTGGCGGTCAGGGCAACATCGACTCGACCGGCATGCTCACCGCCGGTTACCGCGGCACGGTGTTGGTAACCGCGGTGGCCTCGGTGCCAGGGACTCGGCCGGTGTTCGGGCGGGCCAAGGTCACGGTCCTGCCGGAAGGGGCCAGCCGGGTGGAGCTGTCCCAGGTGCCGGCCACAGTGCTGGCAGGTACCCGACTCTCGCTGGCTGGCACGGCGTACAGCGTTCACAACGATCCGCGGGACGATCAGGTCCGGTTCAGCTCCAGCAATGCGCGCATCGCACAGGTGACGCCTGATGGACGGTTCCGCGCCCTCGCGCCCGGGAAGGTGACTATCACCGGAGAGGCCGGTGCGGCGAAGAGCACCCTCGCGCTCACGGTGGTGCCCAACGCGCTGAGCCGACTGGAGGTGAGTCCGGCTACCCCGTCGGCCCGCACCGGGGACGTGGTGCGATTCACCGCGAGCGGGCGTACCGCGCAGGGCAAGTCACTTTCCGGGTTCGCCGTCCTCTGGTCGGTTGCCGGAGGCGATGGTGTGGCCCAAATCGATCAGGACGGCGCTTTCGTGGCGGAGCGGCCGGGCCGCTACACGATTACCGCTTCGGCGGGGAACCAGACGGCGGATCAGGAGATCACGGTCACGCCGCGCCGGGTCACTCGGGGGATGGAGGTGGTCGGTCGACTGCCGATCAAGGAACGCACGGCCGAGATCTGGGTCCACCCCAGCGGCCAGTGCGCGTACATGACCACCATCGCGGACCGGGTCTACGTGATCAGCCTGCAGGACCCGGCCAAGCCGCAGATCGTCGATTCGATGATGGCGGACGCCCGCCTGATCAACGATGTGATGACGACTGAAGACGGCAAGTTTGGCGTGTTCTCGAGGGAAGGGGCTTCCAACCGGAAGAACGGTATCAAGGTGTTCGACGCCGCGGACCCCTGTCACCCCAAGGTCATCGCCGATTACAACGAGA
>DASPUE010000061.1:0-2896 GCA_035623055.1 Gemmatimonadales bacterium | reverse complement strand
GAAGTCTCCCGCCGTGATGGTGTCCGCTGGCAGGACCACGCCGTTGTCCTGCCCCTGCTCTACCGCCATGTGGTAGACCAGTGGGCCGGGATAGACCGGAACCGTGAGCTGGCCCACCAGATGCTCGTTGGCTGGCACCGGATCGTGGGACAGGAACAGGCGGGTGGTATCCACCGTCGCGAGCGGGTGCCCGGTCCGGTCGAACACGCTCAACCTGACCCGCACCGGGTAGACGTGGCCGCGATCCACGGTAACATCGCGCAGCGAGGAGCCGGGGATGGCGTAGGCGACGTGCAGCAGGCTCCCCGCGGAATCGTGCCCCGCGACCGCGATGTCGGTATGCAGGTTCAGGCGACGCGCGTAGGTCAGTTCGTAGCTGTCCGACTGGGTGCCTTTCGCAATGCTCCGCCGCCCGATGAGCCGCTCCTCGGTGAAATACTTTTCCGAACCGGCGTTGCCGGAGGCGAGCAGGCGGTTGTAGACCGGCGAGAACGTCTCTCGGGTGACCAGCAGCTCGTTGGCGCGCGCAGCCGCGATTCCGTTGTCGCGATCCCCTCGCAGGGCGATGGCGTTGCTGAAGCCGAGCACGTCGAACAGACTCTCGACCAGCTTGTAGTCCTCGACCTTCTCCCGGGCGACGAAGTGGAAAATGAGGTCGCCATCCGCCCGCACGTAATGCCACGACTCGTTGAGGACCATGCCGGGGGCGCTGTAGCTCGCGCGCTCCGTCGGCTCGCCATGGCGCACGTAGATGACGCCGCGGTCGTCGAACTCCTGGCTGCCGCTCCGGTACCGCTCCACGATGTCGTAGTGCCGGTTGGTGCTCACCAGGCGGAAGTTCTTCCGGGCGTAGTAAATGCGCCGGTAGTGCTCGCGCAGGCGTTCTCCATCGGCCAGCAAAGCGGTGCGGTCGCGTTGTCCCCAGAAGCGCCGCAGGAAGGCCACCCGGCGTGCGCCGATTGAATGGTCGAACTCGCCCAGGGCGCTGTCGTTGGCCACCAGTTCCAGATCCGCGCGATACTCCGCGACCGACGTGGAGTCGTCGCTGGCGGCGCCATCGTAGTAGGCCCGCTGTCCGACCAGCTCCCCTTTGAGCAGCTGGGTTCGGGCCAGCTCCAGTTCGGCCAATCCATGGTTCTCCCCGTGGTCGAGGTACCCCTGAAAGGCGGCGACCGCGGAGTCGATGTCGCCCACCTCGCGCTCGAGGCGACCGCGATAGAGCAGGACCTCGGGGTTGGCGGAGGCGGAGGTAGCCGCCGCCTGGCGGAGCGCCTCCCGGGCAAGGGCTGTCTTGATGTTGATGCGCTGGCGGAGCGCCGTGGAAGCCAGTTCCACCAACCCGCGCACGAACGATGGATCGGCCTGCACCGACCGGGCGTAGGCGTTCGCCGCCCGGCTCAGGTGGTCCTTGCCGAACATCGCCTGCAGTCCCTGGATGATCGAGACCTCGGAGTCCCCCACCCGATCCTCGGCGATCCCGAGCCCGTACCAGGTCCAGGGCCAGGTGGGTTGGAGCTCCGCGGCCCACTCGAACTCGCTCGCCCCGTCGTCGAAGCGGCTCTTGCTCCCCAGGTCGCCCAGCCGCACGGCGACGAACCCCAGCCGGAGATGCAGCATGGTGTTGTCGCGGTCGGTTCTGGCCACCGAGATCAGCCGCTGCTCTAGGGCGATCAGCCCGACGCTGTCATCCAGCTGATTGACCGAGTCACGAAACTGCTCGATGACCGCCCGATCGGTGGGAGATTGCGCCCCGGCTGGCGCCGAGATGAGCAGAAGCAGGCCGGCACCGAGGTGCGGCAGGAGCGGGCGAACGGACATGTCGACTCGTGTAGGGGACTCTCGCGTTAGGGGACGCCTGCCCGAGCCTTGAGCGCCACACGTTTCAGAAACTGAACGATGCCATCGCGCACCGCGACGGCATACTCCCGCTGTCCCACCGGGTCGCGCAATGCCGCCTCCTGGTCGGGCAGCATCATGTAGAGTCCCTCCGTCAGCACGGCCGGCATCCAGCTCGCGCGCACCAGGGCGAGATCACCGCGAGCGACTCCAAGGTCCCGTACGCCGAGGTGATTCACCAGTCCCTGCTGGATCGCCTGGGCCAGGGGCAGACTCGCGAGATGATTGTAGAACACGCTGGCACCGTTGTTGGTGAACGGGTTCACTCCATCGGGAAGCGCATTGTTGTGGACAGAGATGAGCAGGTCCGCGCTGACCGAGTCGGCATACTTGACGCGCGGCCAGAGATCCACGGCCTGGTCAGTCGTCCGAGTCAGGAGCACCCGCGCTCCGCCTTGCGCCAGCAGATCCCTGAGCTGCAGGGCCACGGCCAGGTTCGCCTCCGCCTCCCGAAGCCCGGTCGGACCGGTGGCCCCGAAGGGCGGGTGGCCTGGGTCCACGACGATGAGCCGGCCCTCGAGTGGGCGGTCGGGATCGATTCGCGGCGGTCGGCGGATGTCGAGGAGCAGGTCGTTGCGGCTCCATCGGGCGCGGTAGCCCCAGAGCGGGCCGGCGACGGAGACGGCAATGGTGACCTCGTCACTGGCCGCCTGCAACCATTGTATGTCGCGCAGGTAGGGATCGCTCTGCCCGTAGCGGGTCCAGTTCACGTCGCTGACGGCGTTGTAGAGTCGCAGGGTGAGCTCCCCTTGGTCTTCCTCGATCCGGAAGGGAACTCGCTGTGACACCGGGATCCGCAGGGTGAGCCGGTCCGCGGCCTGACTCACGGTGATCGAGCCGACCGTCCCGCGCAGTGGGGCGCTCCCCTTAGGCAGCGGGACGGCGTCGGCGGCGGGTACCCACACCTCCTGCCCGCGAGAGAGGCGGACCCGCAGATCGTCCCCCAGCCGGCCGGTCGCGACGGTGCGAGTCCCGGTGGGGAAGAACCAGTGGTAGGTCG
>DASPUE010000060.1:0-13401 GCA_035623055.1 Gemmatimonadales bacterium | reverse complement strand
TACGGCGCGCAATACGCTTATCACCGTGTGGGGGGCGTCCGGGATCACGCTGGTCCCGCCGGCTCCGGGGACCGCGGTGCCCACCGATTCGCTCTTCAAGCTGATCATGACCGAGAAGTACATCAGCTTGTTCCAGAACCTGGAAGTCTGGAGCGACTGGAGGCGCACCGGCCTCCCGAACATCCAGCCGCCCTCCGGGTTCTCGATTCCGCGACGGCTGACGTATCCGCTGAATGAACAGGTGACCGACCCCAACATTCCGGGGCCGGGACCGGCGCGGAATTGGAACGATCCATGATCGAGTAGTGAACCAGCGCTCTTCCGACGGGGCCTTGGCATCGTATCAGAATGCCGAGGCCCCGATCGTTTGCCCTTACCGGGATACCGCCGCCATCACTTCGGAGACCGCACGGTCGGCCTGATCGATCGCCGAGTTGACGTACGCATACGCCCCCGCGTCCGAGTTTGCGATCGCGATCCGCCCGAGCGGCCGACGACCGACCTCGCAGGGAGCCTCCCCTTCCGGCCATAGCGGGTCCCACAGCGAGTTGTACTCATAGGCGTATCCGTGCGGCCAGCGATTGACCGTGATGCCGGCGATATCGCGGCCCGGATCGAATCCCCCGCCTCCGAGGATCCGCCCGAGCTGGTCGCGGATGTGGCGCTCGAAGGTCTCGAACGGCGTGCTGAGCAACTCGACATGGCCATGCCGGTGCTGCTCCCGCGCGGGAAGTCCCGGATGGCATGGAGTTCGGAGCAGGTGGAGGACGATGGGTTGCGCGGGGCTGGTGGGGAACTGATACGCTCCGAGACTCACCGGAAAGTCGAGCGACCCGTTAGAGAAGTAGCTGCCCGGAGCGTAGAAGCTCCTGATCCGGAGCCGGTCGAACGCCTGCCAGTTTCTCAGGGCGACATTGGTATAGACCAGCGGCACCTTCACCCCGTAGCGGAGCGCCTCCCGCTGCGGTGCGGGAAGCTCCGAGCAGAGATATGCCGTCACGCCGTTCCAGCACGCGAGGACGCAACCATCGGCCCGGACGGTATGCGCCTTCCCCGCGTGGACGTAGGTGATCTCGACCTCCGACGCCGTCTCGGCATCCCCAAGATGCCGAACCCTGACCGCGGTGCTGTTGAGTCGGATGCGACACGGGGTGCCAGGCAGGTCCAGGCGACCGTAGTCGGCTCGCGCGGTGACGATGTCTTCCATCGAATGGCCGGGGATGGCCGCGGGCACCAGCTGGCGGACAAGCAGTCGCGCGATCGAGCCGTTCCCGTCGGGGAAGTGGAAGATGTACGGCTCTTCCTCGTGCGGAACGGCCGTCAACCCAATGCCGGGATAGGGGCCCGGTCCAAGATCGACGCCCTGAAAGCCGGGAAAGCCGAGCCCCCAGCAATCGAGCGCCGGAACGGCCTCTATGCCAACGGCATAGAGATCGTGAGTCATGGGCTGCAGCACCTGCAGCGCCTCAGGCGGGAGCTGGAACCGCTCTACCAGATAGTCCCGGTAGCTGGTGTGTGCCAGTTTGGACTTTCGATCTTCGATACTCAGACTAGAGAGAGGATCTCCACCTCCCGCGAACAGGCGGCGGAGCCCATCTCGCGCCGCCTCTGAAAGCGGCGCGTGCTCCAGGGCCGCAACGGCGGCGAGATCAGGCCATTCCTGGCGTCCGAGCCCGGGGACGAGCCGATCCTCCCCGAAGGTTTCACGGTCGAAGAAGAGTGCCGATTGGAGGCCGCGCGAGGAGTAGAAGGACCGGTCGAAGGCCTTGTAGAACATCGAGGTGTCCACGCCCAGATCGACCAGCAGCTGCCTGGCGCTGGGGCTATAGCGCGCGGGGCCATCGATCGATTGGCTGCCGCCGTAGCCGATGAGCATTCGGCCGCCCACCCGGAACTCGTTGCGGCGGGCATGCCCACCGAAATCATCGTGGTTGTCGAGGACCAGGATCCGGGCGGCGCCTCCCGACCGGCTCTGGAAGAAGTGCGCGGCAGCCAGCCCGCTGATTCCGCCGCCGACGACGACCAGATCGTAGTGCTCTCCGGTGTCACGAGCCGACTCGAGCAGCGACGTCAGTCCGCCACTGGTGAGTCGATGAAAGGTCTCGAAGGAGCCAGGGTGACTGCCGCGGAGTCCGGTGAGCGCAGGCGGGTACGGCGCCGCGTCGACCCCTTGCATGGCATCGAGCACGCCCCGCGCGCGGGGCGGAAGCAGGCCCGCTCCGACCGCCAGAGCGACACCATTGAGAAAGTCGCGGCGGGGAATATTGCGATTCATCCCGAGCAGACGATCAGGGTCGGTCATGCCGGACCTATCAGCGCGGCGACACCTTGCCGAAAGACTTCGGTGTGGCGGTCGATATCCGATTCCGTCGTGTCCGGCGCGATGAGTGCCATGTTGTGAAAAGGAGTCAGCAGGATTCCGCGATTGAGCGCGAACAGGTGCATGAACCGGTCGAGTTCGGGGTCGACCGCCGCCGCTGCCTCGGCGCCATTTCGAGGCGGCTCCGGACGGAACCAGTATTCGGCGCGACACCCCAGCCGCTTGACGATCCACGGCAGGCCGAACTCGGCGATCACCTCTTCCACACCGGCCTGGAACCGTTCCGCGAGCGGGATAGTGCGCGCGAAGGCCTCGGCCGTGAGCACCTCGGCGAGGGTCGCCCGCATTGCCGCCAGCCCAAGCGCGTTCCCCGCCAGCGTCCCCCCGATCCCACCGGTATCACAGTCGGCGAGCCCGATGCGCCCGGCAAGCCGCTCCGCCACCTCGCGCGAAAATCCATACGCAGCCCCGGGTACTCCGCCGCCAATCGGCTTGCCAATCGTGAGCAAGTCGGGCGTCAGTCCGTGCGCCGCAGTGTAGCCGCCGGGCCCCACGCAGATGGTGTGCGTCTCGTCGATGATGAGTAGCGTGCCGTACCGCCGTGTCAACTCGCGGAGCGCGGCATGGTAGCCCGGCTCCGGATGAATGATGCCGATATTCGTCATAACCGGTTCGGCCAGTACACAGGCGACGTCGCCATGTGCGAGCGCGGCCTCGAGCCCCGGCAGATCGTTGAACTCCACCACCCGGGTGGTGAGCGCCGGGTCGATTGGCGGACCGAGATTGCCGGCACGGGGACGGACCGATCCGTGGACCAGCGTGGCAAAGGTCTCGTCCACCGTCCCGTGATAGCACCAGTTGTACACCAGGATCTTCGGACGCCCCGTGAGCAGCCTCGCCAAACGAATCGCGAAGCGATTGGCGTCGGTGGCGGTCATCGCGAACTGCCAGACCGGAAGCCCGAACCGACGCGCCAACTCCTCGGCCACCCAAAGGTGGTCCTCCGACGGAAGCATGAAGGTGAATCCGCGAGCTGCCTGCCGAGCCACGGCAGCCACTGCCGCGGTCGGGGCATGGCCGGTCATCGCGCCGGTATCGCCGAGGCAGAGATCGATATAGCGATGGCCGTCCGCATCGGTGAAATGCGCCCCTTGCCCCTCCACGACGAAAATGGGGAACCCTCCAGCCCACTTGGCCATCCAGTGCATGGGTACGCCTTCCAGCAGGTTGCGTTGAGCACGCTGGAAGAGCGCGTGTGATCGGGGATGGCTGGCGGCGAAGCGTTCGAGTTCGTGGGAGTACCGTGAGGCGAGACGGACTCGATCGATCGTCGGCATGCGCATCAACGTACCGGCTGCCTGACCGACTGTCGAGGTGAAAGGAGGGGTGAACGCTCTGCTGCCTGCCAGGCCATAGACCACACGCGCCGAACGCAACGGGACCCGGCGACATGCCGGGTCCCGAGGGTGGTTCGGAGCCGCCGAAGGCCTCAGAACATGAGCCAGACGAACGCGTACAGGGTGTTGTTGCCCGATGCCGAGCGTCCCGACCCGTCGTAGTTGGAGCCGCCGCCATTGAAGTTCGAATAGGCGGTGTACTGGAGTCCCACTCGGGCATTCTCCCATGGATTCAGGTCGAGCTCGCCGATGAACCCGTTGCTCTTGGGCTCGCCGTTGGCGCTGCCGCTCACCGGGGCGGGGGCGTACAGCTTGGCGTCGGCCGAACCGGTGATATCGAAATAGCCCGCCGTCACGCCCAGCCACTGCTTGGGATAGTAGCTCGCGTTGAGGTTCGCGGACTTGAGCGTGTTGCTCGCATTGGTCGAGCCGCCGGCGGCGAACGTGGCGTCGAGGGTCTGTTGTTCATGGACCCAACTCCCGCGCGCCACCAGGTGCCCAGTCCCGACCTTGGTCTCGAATTGAGCGTCGATGCCCACGTCGGTGTAGCGGTCGGTGGGCCCGGACACCGCGGCGGGGAAGAGACTCGTGTGCATGCCGTAGGTGCCGAGCATCACCGATTGGTTGTCGAAATCCTTCTGCAGGGCAATCCGCCAGTAGGGAGCCACCCCGTTGATCGCTCCGCTCGCCGGCGTCGGGGCGCCGACCCCCTGCAGCGCCGACCGATACACCGAGAACTCGGCATACACCAGATCCCCCACCAGAGTGTAGCCGCCCAGGCCAAGCACGTTCTGTGCAAAGCTGCCGGCGATCTTCGGCGCGGCTGCGGGACTTGGGGCCACTTCAGGGGCGATGAACGGGAAGCCCCAGGCGGGGGTTGAGTTCCACAGGTCCTGCACGGTGGGGTTGTTGTTGAGTGTGATTCCGTAGTCTGCTTCGGTGCTCCCCCCCACCATCATCTTGTTCGCATAGCGGATGTCGATGTTATCAATGCCGAACGACCCATCCGCGCCGGAGTACGTGAACTGCGAGAAAATTCCGAGATTCGGGGCGATACGCCCGGCCAGAAAGCCGCTCAACTGTTGCGGCAGTTCGGTCACATCGTTCTGCGTGCCGGGAACCCCATCCTTGGTATGGGTCAGTGAGGTCATCACCATCGCCGACAGCATCGAGAAGGGAGACAAGCCGAGCTTTCCGCCGCTGCTCGAGTCTTTTTCGGTAATCGATGCCTGGTTGGTCATGGTGTAGCCGTTCAACTTGAACTTGCGTCCGAAGGGCGTCAGCGCCAGGAACTGATAGTGGCATGCGCTGCAGGCAAGGCCGGTCTGCCGGGCGAAGCTCGGCACCACGCTGCCACCGGATGCATGGGCGGCGACGTAGGCCCGGGCCAGTTCATGAAGGCCGTCGTCAGCGTACGCCGGACCGGCGATACCAACCAGCAGGACAGGGACCAACAAGCGAATCAGACGCATTCGGCCGCTCCGCGGAGGGGGTAGAGGCGCAATTCCGCAGAACTCCGATTAAGGAAATGTGAAAGCGTCTTGAGGGGTCCGGAAAAGTCGCAAGCGAACCGGGTGAGATTCTTCGAAGACATTTGACATTGTGCGCGTGGGGTTCACCCCATACTATGGCCGGCGAGCGTAGGTCGCGCATTGGTGCTCCCGCGCAGCTCCTGGGCTCCGGTCCACGGCGGGCGACAGGCCTGCAACCTTCTCAACAGAGGCATTCCGGCCATGCGGTTCACGTCATCCCGTCCCCCCCTCCCGGTACTGATCGTCAGCGCGTTGCTGCTCGCCCCGCGGGTCGCTACGGCCCAGGCCGAGGCGGCTCCGGCCGCCAAAGACACCGCAGTGGTCACCGACGAGGTCACCGACGCCGGGCGAAAGATTTTTCATGGTCCGGGGACGTGCTACGCGTGCCATGGAGCCAAGCTCACCGGCGGGCCCGTCGCACCGCCATTGCTCGGACCGAAATGGCGGAACGGCGACGGGTCCTTCGACATGATCCTCCATGTGGTGCGTGGCGGGGTGCCGGGCACCGTGATGGTGTCCCATCCCGGTGGGATCAGCGACGCCCAGGTTATTCAGGTCGCGACCTATGTATTCGCCGTCAGTCACGGGCTGGCGAAACCCTGAAGCCTCACTAAGCGCGCGAAGCACTTTCACTGGCGCTTCAGTCATCCTTCATCGCCCTTGGCTGATGTATGGTGCCGTTCCAGCAGCGAGGGCTCCCATGTTGGTTCCTGCGCATTCTCTGCCACGGGTGATCGCCGCGACAGTTTGCGCGTTGGTTGGAATGGCCTGCCACCAGTCGCCACCCCCCGCCTCCCCGGGCCCCACCCCGGCCCCATCAGCTCGATCCCTCACCGCGAGCTATCCGGATACGGTGTCTGAGCAGGACGTCGTGAACGAAGGACGCAAGATCTTCCACGGTCAGGGACTCTGCTATGCGTGCCACGGCGGGCGCCTGCAGGGTGGGCCGGTGGCTCCTCCCCTGGCCGGGCCGGGACGAAGCATCGCGGACACCAGCTTTGCGCACGTTCTGCAGGTCGTGCGTGCCGGCTCGCCACACACCCCGATGGTTGCGAATCAGGGTGGGATCGACGCCGGACAAATGGTCCAGGTGGCCAACTACGTCTGGGCGGTGAGCAACGGGAGGTCGGTCCCCTGAGGCGCAACGAATCCAGATGCTGGCCCCGGGGCGCCTGCCGGCGTCTCGGGGCGCTCTGTTCCCGATCGAGATGCCCGGATGGAAAACGAAACGCCGGGCGAGCACCCGGCGTCCGAGGTTACGTCATCGATATGCTTCAGGCAAACTTGGCGGCTGTCGCGCGCTGAGCCTCGCCCGATCCACCGTAGACCCAGCCAAGCACGCTGCCGTAGACCAGGTGTCCGAGCAGGCCACCGGCCAGCATCGAGGGATCTCCACGGGAGAAGAATCCGGCGCCCACCATGGGTAGCAGCGCGACCTGGGCCAGCACAAACACCAGCGCACCATAGAGCAGTCCGCGAACCACCGCCGAACCCGGCAGCCTGTTGATGACGAAGCCCGCGTACACGAGGGCCCAGAGGACCCCGACTCCGAAGTGGATCAGCCACCCCACCGCGGGACCCACCGAGTAGAACGCCGTGGTCAGCGAGAGAGAGGTACTGAGAAGCTGGCCGATGGCGATTTCGGGAAGTCCGATCGCCGGCTCGATGAGGAGCAGCGCCGTCATGGAGGCCGTGGCGATGATGCCTGTGGCAACTGCGCGGGTCACGTTCATGAATCCTCCTCGGCGCTTCGTGGCGTCAACGACCGCCCCAAACTGCCGGCCCGCTGTCCGCCGCGCCACCCCCGATGTCTTCATTTCCGGGTGCGCCTATCGCACTTCGTGAAGGACTACCCGGAAACCTCCCGCAATGACCGCTCCATCACGCCAAGGCCTTCTTCGAGGACGGCATCCTCGACGGTAAGTGGTACCAGCACGCGGACCACATTCCCCAATGTGCCGGCCGACAGCAGGATGACCCCGCGCTTGAGTGCCTCGGCCTGCAGTCTCCCAGTAAGCTCCTTCGCCGGCTCCCGGGTCGAGCGGTCCTTCACCAGCTCCAGCGCCATCATTGCCCCGAGGCCTCGCACGTCACCGATCACCGGATAGCGCTGTTGCCACTCGAGGAACCGGGCGCGGATCCGCGCCCCAACCCGTTCTCCCTTCTCGACCAGCCCTTCCTGCTCTATCGCGTCGAGCACCGCCAGGGCAGCAGCACAGGCCAAGGGATTCCCTCCGTACGTGCCGCCGAGGCCGCCCGGCTGGGCGGCGTCGAGAACATCAGCCCTGCCCGTCACTGCGGCGAGTGGAAGTCCCCCGGCAAGCGACTTGGCCGTCGTAATCAGGTCCGGCACCAGTCCGTAGTGTTCGCAGGCGAAGAGCTTCCCGGTGCGTCCGAAGCCGGTCTGGATCTCGTCGGCGATGAGCATGATGCCGTGGTCACGACAGAACTGCGCGAGCACCTTCACGTACTCGGGTGGCGCCGGAATGAACCCACCCTCGCCGATCTCCAGTTCGATGATGACGGCCGCGACGCTCCCCGGATCGACGTGTGCCGCAAACAGGTGCTCCAGATGAGCGCGGTCCGCCATGCAACAGGCGCCGCGCCCCCGTGATGGGGAATCACACCGATAGCAGTACGGAAACGGGATCCGGTACACCTCCGGCATGAACGGGCCAAAGCCCAACTTGTACGGATTGACCTTGGAGGTCAGCGTCAGACCAAGATAGGTGCGCCCGTGGAAGGCATGCTCGAAACAGACGATGCCCTGCCGGCCGGTGAACCGCCGGGCCGCCTTGATGGCGTTCTCGACCGCCTCGGCGCCGCTGTTGACAAAGAAGGTTCGCTTCTCGTGGGTCCCCGGCGTGAGGCGGTTGAGCCGCTCCGCCAGCGTGATGTACGGCTCGTACATCGAGACCGGGAAACAGACGTGGGTGAAGTGTTCAAGCTGCTCGCGGACCGCTTCCACAATTCTCGGATGACGATGGCCGGCGTTGACCACGCCGATTCCGCCGCCGAAGTCGATGAGCCGGTTGCCGTCCGCGTCGATCACTACCGCATTGTCGGCCTGGACGATCGCGATGGGCGTGGTCGCGGGCACTCCGCGCGGTACGGCCTGGGCCCGGCGAGCGCCCAGCGCCTGGCTGCGGGGCCCGGGAATGGACGTCTTGAGATCGATCACCTTCGCCATGGGGATGACTCCATCGCTCTAATCGAGGAAGGGCCGAGCTTAGCGCGCCAAAGGTCGGATGTCGAGGCCGCGGCGAGGTTGCGCCGCGACGCGCAGCCGTTAGGTTCTCCCCGCCATGACGCTCCGTTCCGCCCATTGTCCGAATCGCACCGGCCGCCTGGCCGGTCCTTCGGCGACCATCTCCTGGGACGCCGCGGGCGGCGTGGGGCTCCGGCTCGACAAGGACGAATGGTGAGGCGCCCCTGGCCGTCTGCCAACGGCGGCCGCGGTCCGTGATCGTCTCACATCACTAATCTCGTCCTTCTGGGGAATCGTCATCATGTCGACCACCTACGACGCCATCATCATCGGCGGCGGCCATAATGGGCTGGTCACCGCCGCCTATCTCGCCCGAGCCGGGCGGAGCGTGCTTGTCCTCGAGCGGCGCGAGCTGCTCGGCGGATGCGCCGTGACCGAAGAGTTGTGGCCCGGCTTCAAGGTTTCCACCGCCAGCTACGTCAACAGTCTGTTTCGTCCCGAGATCATCCGCGACCTGGAGCTCAAGCGCCACGGCTTCCAGATGTTGCCGAGGAGTCCATCCAGCTTCACGCCCTTTCCGGACGGCCGTTATCTCCTGATGGGGCCGGACAAGGAGATGACGCATCGCGAGGTCTCCAAGTTCTCCCGTCAGGACGCCGAGAACCTGCCGAAATACGAGGCGATGCTCGAGCGGGTCGCGGACTTCCTCGAGCCCACCCTGATCCAGACGCCGCCCAACCCCTGGTCCATGGCGCCGGGCAATCTGCTCGCCCTGCTCAAGCTGGGTCTCGGCTTCCGGAAACTCGGGACCGATGGGCAGAAGGCGATCGAGATCCTGACGGGCGCGGCCAACCCGATCCTGGACCGTTGGTTCTCGTCCGAGGAGGTGAAGGCCACCATCGCGACGGACGCGATCATCGGGGCGTTCGCCACCCCATCGATGCCCGGGACTGCCTACGTCCTGTTCCACCACGTCATGGGGGAATGCGATGGGGTCCGCGGAGTCTGGGGATACGTGCGGGGTGGCATGGGCGCGCTTTCCAACGCGATCGCGGCCGCGGCCCGAGAGAAGGGAGCCGAGATCAAGACCAGTGCCCCGGTCGCCCGGATCCTGGTGAAGGAGGGCCGGGCTGTCGGCGTGGTGATGGCGGACGGCGCTGAGTACCGCGCGAAGAAGGTCGTGTCCGGCATCGATGCCAATGTCACCTTCCTCAAGCTCATGGACCCGAAGGAGCTGCCGGCGGAGTTCGCTGATTCGGTTCGGCACCTCGACTATGCGAGCGGGAGCTGCAAGATCAATCTGGCCCTGACCGAAGTTCCGGATTTCCGCAGCCTCCCGGGCAATACTCCCGGTCCTCAGCACCGCGGGACGATTCACCTCTGCCCGACCCGCGAGTACATCGAGAAGGCCTTCGACCGCGCCAAGTACGGCTACATCTCAGACAATCCGATCATCGAGGCAACCATCCCCTCGTCCCTCGATGATACCGTGGCGCCCCGCGGGAAACACGTCATGTCGATGTTCACCCAGTATTTCCCCTACCAGCTCGCCGCGGATGCGGGAACTCTGGAAGAGAACAAGCGCCGGTATGCCGAGCGCTGCATCGATATCATGACGGAGTACGCGCCCAACTTCCGCAAGTCGGTGATTGCCTATGAAGTGCTGAGTCCGGCGGATATTGAGGCGCGCTACGGTCTGACAGGCGGGAACATCATGCAGGGCACGATGTCACTCTCCAGCCTCTCGTTCATGCGCCCCGTCCCCGGCTACGCCGACTACAGGACGCCGATTCGCGGCCTCTATATGTGTGGCGCGGCAACTCATCCCGGTGGCGGGGTCATGGGCGCCTGCGGCTACAACGCGGCTCGGGAGATTCTCAAGGACGGCTGACCGTCCCGGTGAAAACCAGAGCCCCCTCCTATCCTCGGCTAGAAGGGGGCTCGTCCGTCCTCCACGGGAGGCCGCTACGGCGGTCCGGGGGATTCAGGAGCGCAGGAGCCCTGACCCTCGTCAATCAGCACGGCCGCCGAACTGGATGCTTCTTTGAGGGCCACTGCGCCGAGCGAGTTGTGCCAGCAGTCGAGCGCCGGACTCAGCCAGGCGGGACGGGGGCGCTCAGGAAGGGGAACTTCCTCAGACGTCTCTCCCCCACCGACCCAGGGTCCGCGCCCGATGTACTCCGCGGTGGCGAGGCCGATTGGCAGCGGCCGGGTAAGTGCCCTCGCCCGGACTTTGATCTCGTGAAGCGAATCCAGGCGGACATTGAGGAAATGCACTCCTGCCTGGCTGCCAAGGGTCCAGATGGCGTGCGCTCTGCCGGTGCTGTCGGTGCGAGCCGCCGTCGGTTCCGCGGCGCCCGCACCGGTTGCCGCCTCGAAGGTGACCGTGGCGCCGCTGACCGGATTGCCGTAGCCGTCCCGCACCTGAACCACGATGGCGCCGTCCACCGGGGTGGTGGTGGCCGCCGTCTGCGAGTCTCCCGATACCAGGGTCAGGACAGCTGGAAGAGCGGGAACGGCGACCGCGGAAAACACCAGCGAGTCGAGCCCCGCTGCAGTGGCGGTAACGCTGTACGACCCCACGGACCTCGGCAGGACCCAGGTGGCCCGGGCGCGTCCACTGGGTCCGGTGGTCTGGGTGACCGGGTCGATGGACCCATTCCCGGGTGCGGCGGCGAAGCGCACCAGCACGCCGGGCACCGGATCCCTGAACTTGTCGGACACGAACACGGTCAGGGCGCTGTCCAGTGCCTGACCGACGGTGCCCTGCTGGCTAGCTCCGGAGATAATGGAAACGGCGGTAGGCACCGGGCGCGGACCAGTGGCGTCCTCGCCGCACCCGAGAACAAGGAACGAACAGCAGAGTAGGCAGAACAGCCGCAGGACCCGCATTGCCGTCCGTCTTGGGATGGGTAGAATAATGCGATTATGGGGACGTAGGCGCAGGGAAACAAGCCCACTCCCGCCGCAACCGACCAGGAGTCCTCAGCGTGAAATCCTATCAGATGTATATCGATGGCAAGTTCGTCAACGCCGTGAGCGGCAACACCTTCAAGGTGTTCGACCCGGCTACCGAAGAGGTCATAGCCACCTGCCCGGCCGGGGATGCCAAGGACGTCGCGCGCGCGGTCGAGGCGGCCAAGAAGGCCTTTTACGGTGTCTGGCGGGGTACCTCCGCTCAGGACCGGGGCCGCTGCCTGCTGCGCCTCGCGGAGCGGCTCCGCGCTCGCCGGGACGAGCTGGCCAAGGTGGAAACCCTCAACAGCGGCAAGCCGATCGTCGAGTCCGAATTCGATATGGACGACTCGGCCGTCTGTTTCGAGTATTACGGCGGCCTCGCCACCAAGATCAACGGTGAGGTCATCCCCGTTCCAACCAACGCGATGGTCATGGCCGTGAAGGAGCCGATGGGGGTCGCCGGTCAGATCATTCCCTGGAACTACCCACTGGCGATGGCGGCATGGAAGCTGGGTCCCGCCATCGCGGCTGGCTGTACTGTCGTCATCAAGCCCGCCGAGCAGACTCCGCTCTCCCTGCTCGAACTCGCCAAGGATTTCGAAGCCTGCGGCATCCCGCCCGGCGTCATCAATGTCCTCACCGGTATGGGACCGGAAGCCGGCGGCCCGATCGTGACCCACCCCGACGTCCGGAAGATCGCGTTCACCGGCTCCGCCGAGGTCGGGAAGCTGATCATGCGGAACGCCGCCGATCAGCTCAAACGCGTGTCGCTCGAGCTGGGAGGAAAATCCCCCAACATCTTTTTTGCCGATGCCGACTTCGAGGCGGCGGTGGACGGGGCGTTGTTCGGCACCTTCATCAACCAGGGAGAGGTCTGCTCCGCCGGGAGTCGGGTGCTGGTCCAGAAGGACATCTACAAGAAGTTCATCGATGCCTGTGCCGCCAAGGCCAAGACCATTCGGCTGGGCCCCGGGATCGAGCGGGAGACCAAGATGGGCCCCCTGGTCAGTGTGGAGCAGCGCGACCGGGTGGTGAAGTACCTGGAGATCGGACGCAAGGAGGCGAAGGTCGCGGTCGGCGGCGGGACGCCGAAGGAATTCAGCAAGGGCTGGTACGTCGAGCCGACGATTTTCTACGACGTGGACAATTCGGCGAAGATCGCGCAGGAGGAGATCTTCGGCCCGGTGATGAGCGTCATCCCCTTCAAGGACGAGGCCGAGGCCCTGGAGATCGCCAACGCCACGCCCTACGGGCTGGCCGCCGCCGTCTGGACGCGGGACATCTTCAAGGCATTCCGGGTGGTCAGGCAGCTGGAGGCCGGCATCGTCTGGGTGAACCACATGCAGCCGACCATGCTGGAAGCGCCGTGGGGTGGCTACAAGATGTCCGGGTTCGGCCGCGAGCTCGGCCATTGGGGAGTCGAGGAATACCTCGAGACCAAGCAGATCTACATCAACCTCGATGAAGCTCCGATCGCATGGTACTGACCTTGGCGAGGAGTCCGGGCCATTCTGGCGTGGAGGTCAATCTGGCCCCGGGGAGAACCCAGTCAGAAGGCCATGCCACTGTGCCTAACGTCGCCCGGGAGTTATGCTTGACCCGTGGCGCCGCGGTCGAGTCCGGGGTGGCACACCCTCTGCCTCAGCCCGAGCGCCAGTCGTCCCATCTCACCCCTTAGACCTCGGAGTCTCCATGCGTCTCCGCCTGGCATTGCCGACACTCGGCCTCGCCTTGGGCCTGCTCCTGGTAAGTGGCACCATGAGCCAGATTGCCGCCCAGGCAACAGCCACCGGCACCTGCAAGGATGGCACTACCACCTCGTCCAAGACGAAGAGCGGCGCCTGTCGCGGGCACGGCGGCGTCGCAACCTGGACCGGGCCGACCACCACCAGCAAGAGCGGCGGAGCCGCCGCGCCGAGCACCGCAACAGCCTCCACCAGCGCCGGCGCCACCATTACTTGCTCTGATGGCACTACCTCCACCAGC
>DASPUE010000059.1:0-4126 GCA_035623055.1 Gemmatimonadales bacterium | reverse complement strand
AGTTTCTGTATTTCCCCGACGAGGATCACTTCATCACCAGGCCACGCAACCGCCGGATCTGGTGGTCGACCGTCCTCGACTGGTTTGACCGCTACCTCAAGACGGGTCCGTGATGCGCTCCCTGGTGATCCGCTGGCTCATCAATACTCTGGCGCTCTACGTCGCGGTGCGGGTGGTACCGGGCGTCGAATACACCGGAGGCGCCGCGGGGCTGATCGTAGTCGCCGCGATTTTCGGACTGGTCAACGCCACCCTGCGACCACTGCTGGCGTTTCTCACTTGCCCGCTGGTGCTGGTGACGCTGGGGCTCTTTCTGCTGGTCATCAACGCGATGATGCTCTTGTTCACCAGCTGGTTCTCCCACCACTTCGACCTCGGCTTCTCGGTAGCTGGCTTCTGGCCGGCGTTCTGGGCAGGGCTCCTGATCAGCCTCGTCAGCCTGGTGCTTTCCATCATGGTGGGCGAGAAGCAGGTGCGGGTCGCCCGGCGCTGAGACGATCGGTACGACCCACCGAGCGCTCCCGTTACCCCTCCGTTACAGCGGCGACTGGCCGGATCAGCCCACCCCGATAGATTCCCGACCGTGACCGACGTGGCCCCACAAACCGCCCAGGCACCCCAAGAGGTCCAGACCGACCTGGGGCAGCCTTCGCTTTACATCAACCGCGAGCTTTCCTGGCTGGAGTTCAACCGGCGGGTCCTGCACGAGGCGCAGGACCCGAGGACGCCCCTGCTGGAGCGCCTCAAGTTCCTGGGCATCTTCGGGTCCAACCTGGACGAGTTCTTCCAGATCCGCGTGGCCGGGCTCAAGGATCAGCTCGCCGCCGGGTACATAGAACGGACGCCAGACGGTCTCACCCCCGAGGAGCAGCTCAAACAAATCGCGCGCGTCGTGCGGGAGCTGGTGCGGGACCAGGCGCGGTGCCTGCACCACGATGTCCTCCCCGCTCTGGCCGCGCAGGGCGTCGCGGTGCTCGACATCGGTGACCTCACGCCCGCGGAACGGCAGCTGGGGGAACGCTACTTCCTCGACAATGTCTTTCCGGTACTCACCCCGCTCGCGGTGGACCCGGCCCATCCCTTCCCCTACATCTCGAACCTGAGCCTGTCCTTGGCGGTAGCCCTGCGGCATGCCGACGGAGAGGAGCGGTTTGCCCGGGTGAAGGTCCCCAAGATCCTTCCCCGCTGGGTGCCCGTCGGTGGGTATCGCTATCTCCCGCTCGAGCAGCTGATCAGCGCCAACATCGAGGCGCTCTTCCCGGGCATCGAGATCCTCGGCTGCTATCCCTTCCGGATCACCCGGAACACCGACTTCGAGGTGGACCACGACGAGGCCGAGGACCTGCTGAGCACCATCCAGGAGGAAGTCCGCAACCGCCGCTTCGGGGCGGTGGTGCGGCTGGAGGTGTCGCCGGCCCTGCCACATTCGATTCGCGAGGTCCTGCTCTCGGAGTTCAACGCCGCCCAGGCGGTGCCATCCGCTCCGCTCGGCAGCGATGATGTGTACGAAGTTCCCGGGCTCCTGGACTCGGCCGACCTGCTCGCCCTCGCCGCTGCCGTGGACCTGCCCGCCCTCAAGGATCCGCCTCACCATCCGGTCATCCCGGCGCGTCTTGCGGGGGGCCGCAACGTGTTCGAGGCCATCCGGGAGGGGGACATCCTGGTCCACCACCCGTACGAAAGCTTCACCAGCTCGGTGGAGCGGTTCATCCAGACGGCGGTGGACGATCCGGACGTCGTGGCCATCAAGCTGACGCTGTATCGGACCGGCGGCGATTCGAGCATCGCGCGGTTGCTGGCCCAGGCCGCCGAACGGGGAAAGCAGGTCGCGGTGCTGATCGAGCTCCAGGCCCGCTTCGACGAGGAGAACAACATCCGCTGGGCCCAGCGACTGGAGGATGTCGGCGTCCACGTGAGCTACGGCGTGGCCGGGCTCAAGACCCACGCCAAGGTGATGCTGGTGGTGCGCCGCGAGGGGGACACCATGCGGCGGTACCTGCACCTGGGGACCGGCAATTATCACCCTCGGACCGCGCGCCTCTATACTGACTTCGGACTGTTTCCGTCGGACCCGGACCTGGGCGCGGATCTCACCGATCTCTTCAACGTCCTCACCGGATTCGCTTCGCCGACGCAATACCGGAAGCTGATCGTCGCTCCGCGCGGGATGCGAGAACACTTCATCGCAATGATCCGGCGGGAGGCTGCCCATGCCCGCCGCGGCATCCCGGCTCGCATTCTCGCCAAGATGAATGCACTGACGGACCCGTCGGTCATGCGCGAGCTGTTCGAGGCGTCCCAGGCCGGAGTGACGATCGACCTGATCGTTCGCGGCATCTGCTGCCTCAGGCCGGGCCTGCCCGGCGTGAGCGACCGGATCCGGGTGATCAGCATCATCGGCCGGTTTCTCGAGCACTCCCGAGCCTGCTATTTCCTGAATGGTGGGGCAGAGGAGGTGTACATCGGCTCGGCGGACTGGATGCCGCGCAACCTCGACCGTCGGATCGAGGCGGTGGTGCCCGTCGGAGATCCGACCCACCGCCAGACCGTCCGGGACCTCCTCGATCTGATGTGGCAGGACAACCGGCAGGCGTGGGAGCTCGGACCGGACGGACGGTACCAGCAGCGGCAGCCCCCATCAAGCGACGCGGAGCTCGCGACCCATCGAGTGTTAGTGGAAAGTTACCGGGAAGGCGGCCGGCCAAGCTCCGAGTTTTCGGCCGGGGGACGTCAGTAGGCCAGCCCCAAGGCCTCGCACAGCTTCTTGAACGACTCCTCCTCTTCGGGCGTCAGCTTCTCGGGAATCTGGACCTGGACCTGAACCAGCTGGTCGCCGCGGCGCCCCCCCTTTTCGATCCCCAGCCCCTTCACCCGGAACTTCCTCCCCGGCTGCGTCCCCGCAGGGACCTTCAGCACGACCTTCTTGCCATCGAGGGTGCGGACCCGGAGCCTGGTGCCGAGCACCGCCTGGGCGAGGTTGATCGGGACCTCGCACACCACATCCAAGCCCTCCCGATGGAAAAATCGGTCGGGCTGCACCTGAAAGGTCACCAGGATATCGCCCGCCGACCCTCCCGCCGCAGTGGTCTGCCCCTGACCTCGTAGCCGGACCTTCGCCCCCGATTCGGTCGCAGGGGGAACCGTGATCAGGACCTCGCGATCCACCCGCACTTCGCCCGCCCCCTGGCAGGTCGGGCAAGGCGTCGAGGGAATCTTGCCCCGGCCGCGGCACTGCGGGCAGGGACGGCTCACCGCGAATCCTCCCTGACCGAAGGTGATGGTCCCCCGCCCGTTGCACTCCGGACAGGTGTTGAGCTTGGCTCCCGGCGCCGCCCCGGTTCCATGACACTGCGGGCAGCTGTCGGTGAGCGGCAGGTGAACCGGGACCTTCCCGCCCAGGGCCGCGACCCGGAAGGGGATCTCCACCACGGTCTCGATCGCCTCGGGAGCCGCCTCCGCGGTTCCTGCCCCACGACCGAAAATCGAGGAGAAGATGTCGCCGAGTCCGAACCCGCCCAGATCGGAGAAATCGAATCCTTCAGGACCCTCGCCGCCTCGGGCGCCGCCGGCCGCACCCGCCCCCTGGCGCGCGCCCGCGCTCCCCGATCGCCTGAAGCCACCACCGTCGAACGCGCCCAAGCGGCGCATCTGGTCGTACTGTTTCCGCTTGTCAGTGTCAGACAGGACCGCGTGCGCCTCCGAGATCTCTTTGAAACGCTCGGCGGCCTGAGTGTTGTTGGGGTTCGCGTCAGGATGGTACTGCTTCGCGAGCCGCCGGTAGGCTTTCTTGATCTCCTCGGCCGTGGCGGAGTCCGGGACCCCGAGTACCTGGTAGAAGTCCTTCGCCACTGTCAGGCATGCCCCTCTGAAGAGAACACCTGCACCCGCGCCGGGCGGATCAGCCCACCCTTGAACCGGTACCCGGCCTGGAAGGTGGCGCTGACCGTGTGATCGGCCTGGCCCGGCCCAGGGGGCACCACTGACACGGCCTCATGAATGCTGGGGTCGAATGGCTGCCCCGTCGGGTCGATCCGCTCCAAACCGGCGGCTTCGAGCTCCTTGCGGAGCTTCTTGTCGATCATCACCAAAGCCTGATGCATCACCTCGCCCGACATCGGCCCCCCGG
>DASPUE010000058.1:0-12105 GCA_035623055.1 Gemmatimonadales bacterium | reverse complement strand
ATCGCCTGCGCCACGCCGAGGAGCCAGGGCGTCGCCACCTCCACCAGCTCGGCGAGCGCCTGCTCGTCCCGGGCGATCAGGCGCGCCTGCAGCGACGCCTCCCGCGCGACCGTGAGCAGGCGCCGATCCGGTTCGTCCCCGGGGCCTGACGGCTCCGGGGATCCGCGGAGGGGAGGAGAGGTCGGTGCCACGGGCTACTTATGCATCATCGCGTCGCCCGACGCCAGCTGCGCTTCGCCGAGCGTGACGTTGTACTTCTTGCACCAGACCAGGACGTGGCTGTACTGCGACAGATCGGTCCCCGACGGAATGGCATAGGTTGACGTGCCGCTCCTGGCCTTGAGCTTCCCCAGGTTGAGGGAATGCGTTCCGCCACCCATGTCGTCAGCGCTCAGCACCACGTAGGGATCAGGTGCCCCGTCGAGAGAGAAATCGGAGCCCAACACCAGCGACGACTGGCCACGCGTGCTGACGATGCTGTACCCGCCGCTCATCTTGTGGTCGTGCATGCCCGTGAACATCCCCTGGTACCCACCCATCGCTTTCATTCCGTTCATCGCGTCGTGCATCATCACGCTGTCCTTCATGCCATGACCCATCGCAGGCGTCATCATCATGGTGTCCTTCTTCCCATGGCCCATGGCATCGTGGGTCATGGCGGTGGTGTCCTGCGCCGGGAGGGCGGTGGCGGCAAGGACGACGAACGAACCGGCGGCGGCAAGGCTCGATATGACGCGAAACATGGAGAGCACCTCGTTGTGAGTGAGTCGATCAGATCAACCCTCCAACGAGCCGAAGTGGGCCGTGGTTCTCCGTGCCGAAACCTGCTTCCTTGACGCGCCCTCGCTTCACGGATATAAATGGCGCATGAATTCCCGGCGCCCCCGCGCGCTCAGCCGGCTCGTTGCGATCGTCCTCGCCCTGGGGACGGCGCTCAGCACGCCGGTGATGGCGCGAATCGCGGCAGAGGGGATGGGGCAAGGAATCCATCACCATCGCCACCAGATGCCGGGGTCGGGAGAACACACTGGCCCCGCTGGTTGCTGTGAGCTCTGCTGGACCAGCTGCGCGACCCCTCCGGAGGTGCCCGCCCCGGCCACCCTCCCGGTCGCAACCGTTACCACCTTCCGCTCCGAACTCCCGGCGAGCCCCGGCCGCCTGGCCGCCCTCCGGGTCTGGCACTCCCTCCCCTTCGCCCAAGGTCCCCCCGCGCCCCTGATGTGACCGGGATCGTCCGTCTCGTTCCTTTCATCGGGGAGCATGCATGTCCATTCGCGTTGGGGTCCTGGCGCTCGCGCTGGGGCCGGCGGTGCTTGCCGCACAGGCGCCCGTCGACTCGCTCAAGAGCCGAGGAGATACCGCCCACACGACAGTCCTGCAGGAAATCACCGTCACCGCCACCCCGGTGCGGCGGGAGACGCCGCAATCGAGCGTGACGGTCACTCCGCAGGAGATCAAGGAAACCCCCGCCTACAACAATTACGACCTGCTCCGGCAGACCGCCGGGGTCGAGGTGCACGATCAGGGTCAGGGCCCGGGATTCGGCTCCGATCTCTCGATTCGCGGCTTCAGCTCGGATCACTCCACGGACATCGCGCTGTGGATCGATGGCGTGCCGATCAACGAGCCCGTCAATGGTCACGCCGAGGGGTACAACGATTGGAACCTGCTGTTTCCGCAGGCGGTCCGGCAGATCGACGTGATCAAGGGGCCGACCAGCGCGTTGTATGGCAATTTCGCCCTCGCCGGCACGGTCAACGTGCTCACGATCGAACGGAAGCAGGGAACCGATTTCACCCTCGATGGCGGCTCCTACGGCAGGGTCGAGGGAAGCGTGCTCACCGGATTCGACCATGGCAGCACCTCAGGCGTCCTTGGCATCCGAGCCGTACGGGAGGATGGCTGGCGGCCCAACAGCGGCTACGACCTGGGCCAGATCCACGGCCGACTGGTGCACGATCTATCCTCGAATGTGAGCCTCGATGCCGGCGTCGAGCTGTTCTCCGCGGGCTGGGACTCGCCGGGGTTCCTCTCGCTTGCCCAGTTCGACGCCGGCCAGTTCGACGCGATCGCCAATCCCACCGATGGCGGCCACAAAAACCACGCCCAGGAGCGGGTGAGTCTCCGGGTGCTGGCCGGGTCGTCGCTCATCTGGCGCAGCACCATCTACGCGACCCAGGGGCGCTGGCAGCTGTTCCTCACCACCCCGCCTGAGGGCGGCGGCACTGAGGGGACCGGGAGCCAGCTCGAGGAGTACGATCACCGCTACGGCTTCGGCGCGACCTCGGCGCTCACCTGGGAGCTTCCGAAGACCGAGATCACCTTCGGCGCCGAGGGGCGCTGGGATCACTCGCACTATCAGAATTGGTTCACGACCGACCGGGTGATCGATTCGGCCCAGGTGCTGGTATCGGCGCGGCAGGCCTCCGGGGCGGTGTTTGTGCAGTCACGCACCCAGCTGTTGCGGCACCTCAGCGTGGACATCGGGGGGCGGTACGAGGCGCAAGGTGTGCTGTCCGAGCCGGACTCCGGTCCGGCCAATCTGAGTGATACCAAGGGCGTCTTCGCGCCGAAGTTCGGCGTGCTGTACCGGATTCCGAGTTTCGGGGGCATCTACGGCAACGTCTCCCGAGGCTACCGCCGGACCGATGGCGTGATCGAGGATCCCACCCTGCCGTTCATCACCGAATGGTCGTACGAGACCGGCGTGAAGGTGGACATCGCCAACGTCCACGCCAGCGTCGCGCTCTTCCAGGTCGACGTGAGCAACGAGCAGACCTTCGATCCGCTGACTCTCACCTCGGTGAGCGGCGGCAAGAGCCGCCGCAAGGGGATCGACCTGGGACTCGAGACTCGGCTGGCAGGTGGGCTGTCCTTCGAGGGAAACTTCACCATCCTCGACGCGAAGTACCTGACTCAGATCACTCCGGATGGCGATACCCTGAACGGCCGCCCGGTCTTCAACACCTCGAAGTTCGTGGGCTCCGGCGCCGTGGGATTCTCGCCGACGGGATCGAACTGGTATGTCCGCGTGATCGGCAACATCCAGGGGCCGTATACCCCGTTCGATGAGCCCGGTGTGGAAGTGGGAACCTACGCGCTGGTCCATCTGGCCGGCGGGGTTCGCCTCGGCCATGCCCTGCTCAGCTTGGGAGTGCGCAATCTCCTCGACCGCACCTATACCGAGCTTCGGGCCGGTGGCTTTGTGTCGCCGGGCCAGCCGCGGACGGTGTACGGGGGATTGGGGTATGGGTTGTAATACAGGGATCAGGCGTCAGGGATCAGGGGTCAGGGGCCAGCGACCCCCTCACACCTGACGCCTGACGCCTGACACCTGACGCCTATCTCTGCACCTCCCTCGCCACCCGGCTCCCTTTCCCTGCGAGCCGCTCCGCCGCCTCCTCGAGGAGGTCGTCGGTCTTGCAGAACACGAAGCGCACGTAGTGGCGGCCCAGCTCGGGGCGGCTGAAGAAGCTCGAGCCCGGCACCGGTGCCACCCCGCGCTCCCGCGCCAGCCAGTGGGCAAAGGCCGTGTCGTCCAGATCGGACAACGCGGAGAAGTCCGCCAGGATGTAATACGCCCCTTCGGGGGCGGTGGCCCTGAAGCCGGCATCGACCACCGCCCGATGGAGCAGGTCCCGCCGGCGGCGATACTCGCGTCCCATTCCCTCGTAGAACTCCGGCCCGATCTGCTCCATCGCGGTCGCGAGACCCTCCTGCAGCGGCGCCGGCGCCCCCACTGTCAGGAAGTCATGCACCTTGCGGATGGCATCGGTGGGCTCGGCGGGCGCCACGATGGTGCCGATGCGCCAGCCGGTGATGCTGAAGGTCTTGGAGGCGCCGCTGATGGTGATCGTCCGTTCGGCCATACCGGGTAGGGTGGCGATGGGGATATGGTCGACGCCGTAACGAATGTGCTCGTAGATCTCGTCGGTAACCGCCCAGGCGCCGTGTCGCTGGCAGAGCGTCGCGATCCCCTCCAGCTCGCTCCGGGTGAACACCCGGCCGCTGGGGTTGGCCGGCGAATTGACGATGATCGCGCGGGTGCGCGGCGAGAACGCCCGCGCCAGTCGATCCAGATCGAGCGGCTCGCCCGGAAACAGCGGTACGTACACCGGAGCCGCGTCGCACAGGATCGTGTCGGGACCGTAGTTCTCGTAGAACGGCTCGAACACGATCACCTCATCCCCCGGATCCACCAGCGCCAGCAGGGTCGCGATCATCGCCTCGGTCGCACCGCAGGTGATGGTGACTTCAGTTTCCGGGTTCACCCCCATCCGGTACCAGGCCGCGTACTTCCGCGCGACCGCCTCCCTGAGCCGGCGGGCGCCCCAGGTGATCGCATACTGATTGATGTTGTCCCGGATGGCGCGCGCCGCCGCCTCCTTGAGCAGCTCTGGCGCTGGAAAGTTGGGGAACCCCTGCGCCAGATTGATCGCGCCGTGTTCGGCGGCGAGGCGCGACATGCCGCGGATCACCGACTCGCGGAAGGAACGGGTGCGGACGGCGGCCAGGGGAAGAGTGCGGGCCATCGGGCGGTGATTCTCGGGGCCAAGGGGAGCTTCAATTGTAATCGCTCCCCGAAATGCCCACCGCCCGGAGCCTGGGCCCCGGGCGGTGGCTGGTGAAGACGACCTCGGTCGGTGGTCAGGGCACCTTGGAGGTCGCGAGCACCAGGTCATCCACCCAGAAGCTCTGCGCCGCCGGCGAGCCATCGCCGATGTAGGGCGCGATGATGAGCTGGTTGAACTGCATGGCGGGATGGGCCCCGGTCCGGAACACGATGTCGTGATGATCGATGAGCAGCTGGCCGTTGAACCAGTACTGGGCCACCCCGTCCTTCTGGCCCTTCCCGTTCACGATCGAGTTGAGCTGGTAGTAGGCCTCGACCATGTTCCAGTCGCCCTTGTAGCCCGGGCCCGGATTGGGCTGGAAGGCGACGCCCGGTCCCCGCCAGATCTTCTCGTTCTTCCACTCGCTCCCCAGCTGGTAACAGCTCACCCGGTACCCGTCCGAGCTGCCGTTGCAGCCGGCCGCGGCCCGCTGCTCGGTCACATTGGTGAGATCGATGTTGATCTTGCTGACATCGATGTTGCTGGCGTCGGTCATGCTCATCATCGGGACGTTGCCGTTCTGATAGTTCACCTCGACGTAAGCCGTGAGGTGCGTGGTCGACGGCCCCACGTAGTCGGCGTCCTCGTTGGTGACGAAGTGGAACTCGTGCGGATGGTAGGTCTGCCCCGAGCCCACGAAGTTGGAACTGTACTTGACCCAATAGCGGAGGTAGACCCGGTCGGTCGGCGTGAACTTGTGCCGGATGGCTCCCCCGTGCGACGGAACGGTGCCTCCCACCGCCCAGGTGAACTGCAGCGAGCCGGCGCCGCCGTGAGGAGCGCTGGTCGAGATCGCCGGGTTGGTGTTGTCATACCACCCCCGGCTGCTGATCGCCGCATCATCGAAGCCTTCCGACAACAGCAGGGTCCCGCTCGGCGGAGACGGCGGCGCCGGTGTCCCGGGATCCAGCCCGCCGGACGCGGAGGCGCTGGTGCAGGCAATGGTGAGGCCGCCGACGAGTAGCTGGCGGAACGGCAATCGGAACACGACAGGACTCCCGGAGTGGAGGCTAAGTATCGGGGTCGCGCGCCGGAGGGTCAGCGGCGCCAGTCCCACTCTCGGGGTGACACGCATCACCCGTGCCCATCTGGACATTCGGGCCGAGCCGGCCAGATTCCCCGCACCCCCTGTCCCACCGACATCCGACCAATGGATCCTCGTTCCCTCCAGTTCCTGAAGGCGCTGCTCGATTCCCCCGGTCCCTCCTCCTTCGAAGTGCTGCCCGCCCGAGCCTGGCGCCAGGAGGCAACCAGCTTCGCGGAGCGGGTGGATGCCGACGTGAGCGGCAACTCCTTTGCGACCGTCAACGCCCAGGCCACCCCGCGCGTGATGCTGGCGGGCCATATCGACGAGATCGGGGTGATGGTCACCTACATCGACGACGAGGGGTACCTCAGCTTCGACACCATCGGCGGATGGGACCACCAGGTCTTCGTGGGACAGCGGGTGCAGCTGCTCGGCCGGGGCGGGCCGGTGAGCGGCGTGATCGGCAAGAAGGCGATTCACCTCATGGAGAAGGAAGATCGCGACAAGGTCTCCAAGGCCGACGACCTGTGGATCGACATCGGCGCCACCAGTCGCAAGGAGGCCGACGGGCGGGTCCGGGTCGGAGACGCGGGAGTGCTCGCCTCACAGGTGCTGGAGTTCCCCAACGGGCGCATCGTCTCCCGCTCACTCGACAATCGGGTCGGCGCCTTCGTGGTCCTGGAGGCGCTCCGGCTGCTGGCGGCAAAGCGCCCCGCCGCCCGGGTCACCGCCGCGGCGACGACCCGCGAGGAGATCAGCTCCACCGGGGGCGGGGCCCGCACCGGCGCGGTGACGCTCGAGGCCGATGTCGCCGTCGTGGTGGATGTCACCCACGCGACCGACTACCCCGGGGTGGAGAAGCGGAAGCACGGTGACTATCGGCTCGGGGGAGGGCCGGTGATCGCGCGGGGTGCGGCGATCAACCCGGTGATTGCGGAGCTCTTGATCTCAACGGCGGAAGCCGAGGGGATTCCCTTTGCGCTCGAGGCGGCGCCACGGGATACCAGCACCGACGCGGACAACATCTTCACGGCGCTCCGCGGCGTGGCGACCGCGCTGGTCTCGGTCCCCCTCCGCTACATGCACAGCCCCAATGAGATGGTCGTGCTCGAAGACCTGGAGCGCACCGCCCGTCTCCTCGCCGCGTTCGCCCGGCGGATCACGCCGGCCACCGACCTGGTGCCGCGGTAAGAGGTTCCGACTATTCCCAGAGCGTGGCCAGCGAGCGCTGCACCGCCTCGCGGACTTCGCGGTCGTCGTCCTGCATGAGCGCCTTGAGCTGATTGGCGGCCGAGGGACCCGCGGCGTGCAGCCCCGCCACCGCGGCCAGCCGGATCCCTTGCGGCTTGCGGTTGAATACTCGTCCGCCCGGCTCCGCCGCCTTCGCGAGGGCTTGAATTGCCTCGTTGGACCCGATGCGGCCGAGCGCGAGGTACATCTCCTTCTGCACGTCCAGATTGGCTTCCTCGTCTGCGGCAACCGCGATGCTCATCGCCAGGTTGCGGTTGCGCCGGCCGTCCAGGTTCCGGGCCGCCTCCAGCCGCACGCCCGGCACCGGATCGCGCAGCGCCCGGCGGAGCGGCTCCACCGCCTGACTCCCCCCGATCCGCCCGAGCGCGCTCGCCACTGAGCGGCGCACCCGCTCGTCGTTGTGGGTGATCTGCTTCCCCAACGCCGGGACCGCGTTCTCCAGCCGCAGCTCCCCGGTCAGATCGGCGACGTTCCGCACCACGAACCACTGGTCGTGGCTCAGCATGTGGACCAGCAGCTCGCTCCCCTCGGTCATTTCCTTGAGGGCGTTGAAGTACGCCCGCCGCTCCGCCATGTCCTCCGCGTTGGCCATGGCGTAGACCAGCACCTCGGTCCCGTCCGCGCCCATGCGCTTGAGGATCGTGCTCGCTTCGGTCTTCTGGTTCCCATGGGCGGTGTGCTGCGCCACCTGTTCCAGCACCGAGCGGGGCAGGAGGCGCCGGAGCGCGATCCCGAATCCGCGGTGCTCGCCGATCTTCCCCTCCAGCTGCACCAGGCCGTGCGCCGCGGTGATCAACTCGCGCCAGTCGCTCTGGCGCACCGCGGCCTCGCCGGCCGCGACCAGTTGATTCAGCATCTCCGCCACCGCCGCGTCCGACTTGGCCTCGGAGAGATTGTACACCAGCTCTCCCGCGTGACCGATCGCCTTCGTCTGCTGGGTGACGAAGTGCATCATCCCCACCTTGGCCTCCGTGAGCGCGTCGGGACCCAGCGCGCTCAAGTGGCCCTCGTCATCCTCGCGGTCCACTGATAGGCGGGGACGGGGAGCGGTGCGCTCGATCGGTGGAGGAGCCGCGACCGGCTTGGTGGGCATGGTCACCGGCCGCGATGGGCCATCGCCTGACAATGGAAGGACCGGCACCACCCCGCAGCCGGCTGCGTCGAGCCGGGCGGCAAGATGGTCGAAAGAACCGTAGGTGCCGGGAGGCGCCGAAATGATCCGGACCAGCGAAAGCAGGGTCGAGGTCATGAGACCGATAGGCAGTCGGATCTCGCCGATCCCATGGGCCCGGAGGTGATCGTGTAGCGCCGATACCTCACCTCGGCCCACCGGTACCTCAACCTGGTCCCAGAGAAACGCGTCCGGGGTCACCTTCAGGACATGATCTGTGTTAGGGAGACCGGCCACGAACCGCTTGAACGCAGTCCGCTGCTCCTCCTTCCGGTCCGGCTGATCCCGGAGCAGGAGTAGGACTTGAGCCAAGTCCGCGATGGGGCCCGAGGTGGTGGTCATCTGTAAGCCGTTGAGTAGCACCAAGATAAGCTCAGATTATGGGTCAAGCAATGATTCGGCCCGATTTTGCGACAGCAAATCCGACCCGAGCTTCAACCAACCGAGCGGTCCGGCTACTTTAGTGGCATGCGCGCCCCGTTCAGAGCTATCTCCTTGCTGGCTTTCGCCCTAGCAGGCCCTGTGCCGGGGCTGGCGGGCCAATCCACCGCCGATGCCGTCGCCCTGCTCAACGATGTGCGCTACTTGGCCGACGACCGCTTGCAAGGCAGGCTGGTCGGCTCCCCGGGCGCCGATTCCGCCGCCGCCTATCTGTCTCGCCGGTTCCGGGACGCTGGCCTCCGGCCGGCCCCCGGCGGTTGGTTCCAGCTCTTCACCGTGTCCAATGACGCTCCCGCGGCGCTGCACGCCGGCATCGGCGGGGCGGTGGGCCGGAACGTTATCGGGGTCCTGCCGGGACGGGACCCCGATCTCCGCAATGAGATCGTGGTGGTCGGAGCCCACTACGACCACCTGGGACTCGGCTACTTCGGCTCCCTCGATCCGGACAGCACCGGCAGGATCCACAACGGCGCTGACGATAACGCCTCGGGCGCGAGCGCCCTGATTCACATCGCCTCGCGGCTGGCGCTGCTCCCGCCGGCCCGCACCGTGGTGTTCATCGCCTTCAGCGGTGAGGAGGCGGGGCTGCTCGGCTCGGACTATTACGTGAAGAACCCGATCTTCCCGCTGGCGCGCACCTACGCCATGGTCAACCTGGACATGGTCGGCCGGCTGCGAAACGACCGGCTGCTGGTGTATGGGTCCGCTACCGCGATGGAGTTCACCCACCTGCTCGATTCCCTCAACACCGAGGCCCATTTCGATCTCAAGCCCTCGGGCGACGGCTGGGGCCGGAGCGATCAATCCTCCTTCTATGCCGCGGGGAAGCCGGTGCTGCACATCTTCACCGATCTGCACGAGGACTATCACCGGACCACGGATCACTGGGAGAAGATCAACGCTGATGGTCTCCAGAAGGTCGCGGACTTCACGGCCGCGCTGGTCCGTACCCTGGCCGATCGCCGGGCGCCGCTGACTTTCGTGAACGTGCCGGCGCCGGTCTCCATGGGCTCCGGATACGGCGCCTATCTTGGCACCATCCCGGACATGTCGGGGAGCCAGGGCGGCGTCCGCCTCACCGGCGTCCGGGCCGGTAGTCCGGCCGAGCAGGCCGGCCTCAAGGGAAATGATGTCATCACCAGAATCGGAGACATGGAGGTCCCCGATCTGCAGGCGATGACCAATGCCCTGCGCCAGCACAAGTCGGGAGATGTGGTCGAGATCCGCTTCATGCGGGATGGCGCGGAGCAGCGGGTCAACGTCACCCTGGGGAGCCGGGGCGGCTGATGGCCGCCCTCAAACCACACCCGATCCTCGCCGGACTTCGAGGTCTCTTCTGTAGCGACGCGGGACGTCAGGGGCTGCTCCAATACGCCGCGGACCGTATCCAGGCCGCCGGTCCACCGTACACCTCGGTCTATCTCTACATGCTGCAAGGCGACGAGCTGGTACTCGAAGCCTTTCAGGGCAGGGAGACGGAGCACACCCGGATCGCCGTCGGGCAGGGCGTCTGCGGCACCGCCGTCGCCACCAGCACCGACCAGAATGTCCCCGATGTCCGGGCCATCTCGAATTACATCGCCTGCAACACCTTCACACGCTCGGAACTGGTGGTGCTGATCCGCCGCGGAGCGACCATCCTCGGCCAGATCGACGTGGACAGCGACGTCCCCGCCCCCTTCACTCCCGAAGAGGAAGCGGCGGTCCGGGCGGTCGCGGACGGCCTGGCCGTCCTCCTCTGAGCCGGGTCCGCGGCCCCGACGAGCCGCTCACCACCACCCGGTCGGTGAACGGCGTGGAGTTGTTCGAGCGCCGAGTAGGGTTTGGGCCCCCGGTGGTGGTGCTTCACGGCGGCCCTGGCGCGCACCACGACTATCTCCTGCCCGGCTTCGACGCTCTCGCCCAGGGACGCACCCTCATCTATTACGACCAGCGCGGCGGGGGGCGGTCTCCAGTCGGCCGCGACGTTCCGGTCGGGTGGCGGGAGCAGGTCGCCGATCTGGAAGGGTTGCGTATGCTCTGGGGGCTCGACCGCCTGACGCTGGTGGGCTACTCCTGGGGCGGGCTGCTCGCGATGCTCTACGCCACTGAGCATCCCGAACAGGTCGAGCGGCTCGCCCTGGTCTCATCGGCTCCGAGCTGGCGCGCGGCTCGCGATGAGTTCGAGAGACGGTTCGCCGAGCGCACCATGACGCCCGCCCTGCAGCAGGCGCGGCGCGAGCTGCGGGAGAGCGGCCTGCGCGAGCGGAATCCGGCTGCCCACGCCGCCCGACTGTTCGAACTGGCGGTGGCGGGCTACTTCCACGACCCCGCCCGCGCGGTCTCGCTTACGCCCTTCCGCATCACCGAACGCACCCGGGCCGAGGTCTGGGAGAGCCTCGGCGACTACGATCTCCGGCCCCGTCTCCGCGCCCTCGATCTCCCCGCCCTGGTGCTGCATGGTGATGACGACCCGATTCCGTGGGAGAGCGCCCGCGAGACCGCGCAGTGCCTGCGCGCCAGCTTTCAACTCCTTCCCGCCTGCGGGCACGTGCCCTATGTCGAGGCGTTCGAGGCGTTCGTAACGGCGCTGGATGGATTCCTGGCGCGCGGGTCGTAGCTTACACTCCCCATGCGCCTCACCCCTTTCGATGTCGCCTTCGGACCCGACGCGGAGACCTGGTTTCCGAAGATCCGGGACTCGCTCGCGACCTCGGGGCTCGACCCTCACGACGCCGACGCGTTCATTCTCGATCGTGAGGTGGCCGCTCTGCTACGGGAGCTGGTCCCGGAGGCTGGCGTGGGGACCGCGATCCAGCAGCATATCGCGCTTCTGCAGCACGCCTATCTCTACTGGGTCGAGGGCGCCTGGCTCTTCCGCCTGACGAAAGACCGGACCCGTTCGCTGCTGGCCGGAGAGTCCCTGGCGGAGGATCCGGCGGCGGAGCCACCCCGCGCCTATTACGTCCAGTTTCCCGAACGGCTGATCTGGGCCGAGCTGGGAGACGAGGAGCCGCACCAGCCGCTCGATGGGCTGTTCGTCCGGCCCTGGCCCGGCGGTGGGGCGTTCGTGTTGGGCATTTTCGGGATGCATCCCGCCCAGGGCGGCTTCAGTGTGGCGGAAGCGGACGGTTACCGGGAGGAAGATCTGCTGCGGACCGATGGGTCGCCGCTGTTCGCACCGGTGCTCTCCGGCGGGGCCGCGGCAGGACTATTCTCTGTCGTCGGGGGTGAGGAGTTGCTGGAGCTGGCGGCCCGAACCATTCCGATCGCTCGCGAGGGCCGGGCCTGCGTCGCCGGGGCGCACCGCTCGCATCATCCCATCGACATCGGCTGAGGCTGACGATGGACAAGAAAGCCGTCGCGCAGGTGCTCGAGCAAATCGCCTCGTTCATGGAGCTCAAGGGCGAGAACACCTTCCGGGTGCGGGCCTTTCGGACCGCGGCCAAGGCCGTCGCCGCGCTTGCCGAAGAGTTGCCCGAGGCCCTCGCCGATGGGACGCTCGCGGGAACCAAGGGCGTGGGGCCCGCGACCCTGCAGATCGTGCAGGAGCTCGCGGCCAGCGGCCGCTCCTCGGTGCTCGAGGAGCTGCGGGAACAGGTGCCCCCGGGCCTGGTCGAAAT
>DASPUE010000057.1:0-2108 GCA_035623055.1 Gemmatimonadales bacterium | reverse complement strand
GGCGTATACCGGCGCCTCGATCGCCAACACCTTCCTGACCACGTCAGCCATGTTCGGCGCCCTCGCGCTGTACGGGACAATCACCCGGCGGAACCTGGCCGGTCTCGGGCAGTTCGCCTTCATGGGCCTGATCGGGGTCGTGGTGGCCTCGATCATCGGGATCTTCTGGCAGAACGACATGTTCCAGTTCGTCCTGTCGGTGTGCGGTGTGGTGGTGTTCACCGCGCTGACCATGTGGGATGCCCAGAAGCTCAAGGCCATGGCTCTGGCCCTGCCCGAGGGGCAGACCGGCTCGTACGCCGTGGTAGGGGCACTGAGCCTCTATCTGGACTTCATCAACCTGTTCCTGTTCCTGCTGCGCCTGTTCGGGCGGCGGCGCTAGACCTCGCTCCCGGTGGGGCGGTTCTCCGCCCCACCGGGAGGAAGCCGCTCCCCCTACCCCTAAGCTGTTCTCCTGATTAGGTTTTCCCGCTCACAATTCATCCTCCCCGGACCTGCACCAGGGCCGGGGCGTCCAGACCAAAGGAAGGTGACATGGCCCGTCAGTACGAGGCGGTCTACATCTTCGATAGTGCCCTCGAAGAGCCCGCCATCACCGAGAAGCTCAACCGCTTCCACACCCTGATTCCGCAGCCCAGTGGAGAAGCCGTCAAGCTGAACCACTGGGGCAAGCGCACCCTCGCCTACCCCATCAAGAAGCGCGAAACCGGCTACTACGTGGTGGCGAACTTCGAGGCCACCCCGGAGCAGCTGCCCGAGTTCGAGCGCGCCATCAAGCTCGACGAGGGCGTGCTCCGTCATCTGGTGGTGGTCAGCGAGCACGATTACGCGCCGGTCCGTGATGCCTCGGACCGCAAGTTCGAGGAGGACGACGAATGAAGCGCACCCGCAAGGGCGATCCGCTGGCCGAGGCCGGGATTCGCTATATCGACTACAAGGACGAGAAGATGCTGCAGCGGTTCCTGACCGAGCGGGGAAAGATCCTTCCTTCCCGCCTCTCCGGCATCACCGCGCGGCACCAGCGTCAGCTCAGCGTCGCGATCAAGCGGGCGCGCTACCTGGCCCTGCTCCCGTACATCAAGCGGGGCACGAGCTGACCGGAGCTGTCATACCGCGGCCCGCGGTCACCTGGCGGGCGCTGCTGCTCCTCGCGGCCTATGTGGTGGTGTTCTCGCCATTGTTTGTGCTGGCGCCGCTGGCGGGGTTGTTGATCGCTTCCCGGCCGACCACGATCCGGGAGTGGGCCTGGATCGCCGCCGCTCTGCTCTGGGTGCTGGCCACGGTGGGGCAATCGAGCGGTCTCGCGACCGACGTCAAACCCGCCTGCGCCCTGTTCGTCACCGGGGCCTTCGTGGCGCTGATGCTGCCCGGTCGGCGACAGTTGGTGTCAGGGGCGCTGCTCGCTACGCTGGTCGGGTTCGGAGCGGCCACGGCCTGGGTTTGGGTCCTCGGCATCCGCTGGCAGGACATCCAGCTGGCTGTCGCCCATGATGGTTGGGAGTCGTTCCGTCAGCTCCTCGCTCAGGGCGACCTGTCCGGGGAGATGCTCGAGAGGGTGCGCGGGCTGCTCGACGCTCTGACAGATGGATATGGAGTGATGGCGGATCTGCTGCCGGCGGTGCTCATCCTGACCGCACTCCCGGGCCTGGCCCTCGCATGGACCTGGTATCACCGGCTGTCGGCGCATCCCGCGGGCCGGGCCGAGGGCCGATTCGCCGAATTCCGCTTCAATGATCACCTGGTCTGGCTGGTGGTGATCGTGGTCACGGGGCTGGTCCTGCCGCTGCCGGACGCGGTCCAGGGGATTCTCAGCAATCTGGCTTTGATCACCGGCGTGTTGTACGCGGCGCGGGGAGCCGCAATAGCCTGGACCAGTGTCGAGCGCTTCCCCTTGGTGCTTCGGATCGTGCTGACGGTGGTGGCAGCAGGCATTCTTCCGGTCGCGCTGGGCGGCTTCTTCGCGCTCGGCCTGGCCGATACGTGGGTAGATTTCCGGCGCCGTTTCCACGCCGCCGAATCGAAACAGGAGTGACTCCATGGAAGTGATTCTTCGCGAAGACGTGAAGTCCCTCGGCAAGGCGGGGGAGCTGGTCAAGGTGAAACCGGGG
>DASPUE010000056.1:0-3515 GCA_035623055.1 Gemmatimonadales bacterium | reverse complement strand
CCGCAGGTGCAGGTCGGCGATCCGTTCACCGAGAAGCTGCTGCTCGAGGCGACGCTCGAGTTGATCGAGAAGCGGCTGGTGGTGGCGATCCAGGACATGGGTGCCGCGGGGCTCACCAGCTCGTCGGCGGAGATGGCGGCGCGTGGCGGAGTCGGCGTGGAGATTGAGACCGACAAGGTGCCGATCCGCGAGGCCGGCATGACGCCGTACGAGATCATGCTCAGCGAATCGCAGGAGCGGATGCTGGTGGTCGCCGAGCCGAGCCGAGTGCGGGAAATCCAGGCGGTGTGCGAGAAGTGGGAACTCACCGCGACGCCCATCGGCCGGGTAACCGATGACGGGCTCTACCGGATCCGGCACGGCGGGGTCACCGTCGCGGAGATTCCGGGGGAGCCGCTGGTCGAGGCGGTGCCGATTTACCACCCGGAGTCGAAGGAAGATCCGGCGGCGGTCGCGCGTCGAGCCGCCCGTCCCACCGCTCCGCCGGCGACGGACCTGCAGGGGGCGCTCCCGGTTCTCCTGGACGAGCCGAGCATCGCGTCCAAGCGGTGGGTCTTCGAGCAGTACGACTCGACCGTGCAAGCCGCCACCCTGCTCGGGCCCGGTGGCGACGCCGGCCTGCTGCGAGTAGCGGATACGGACTTCGGGCTCGCCGTCACGGTGGACTGCAACAGCCGGCTGGTGGCGCTCGACCCCTTCGAGGGCGGCAAGGCAGCGGTCGCGGAGGCGGCCCGCAACATCGCGGTGACCGGTGCGGTGCCGCTCGGCATCACCGATTGCCTCAACTTCGGGAACCCCGAACGGCCTGCCATTTTCTTCCAGTTCAAGGAAGCCTGCCGCGGGATCGCGGAGGCGTGCCGGGCGTTCAATACACCGGTGACCGGCGGGAACGTCAGCCTCTACAATGAAAGCCCGACCGGCGCGGTGGACCCTACCCCGACGATCGGGATGGTGGGGCTCCTGGAGAAGATCGACCTCCGCGTGCCGAGCCATTTCCAGCAGCCTGGCGACCGCATCGTGCTGCTCGGCGCGCCGGCGAGCGGGCGCCTGGGCGGCTCGGCCTACTGGGCGTACGTGCGGAACTTTGTCGGCGGAGAGCAGCCGGTCGTCGATCTGCCACGGGAGGTCACGCTGCAGAAGCTCCTGGCGGAGGCGGCGCGTCGCCAACTGCTCCGCTCGGCGCACGATTGCTCGACCGGGGGCCTGGCCGTCGCCCTGGCCGAAGCGGCGATCGGGGGGCCCTACTCGCTCTCGGGGCTCGGAGCTGAGGTCGCGGTCCCGGCAGGGCGCACGACCTTCGCACTTGACGAGGCGGAGGCCGCGCTCCTCTACGGCGAGGATCACGCCCGGGTGGTAGCGTCCTGCGATCCCGCCAACGAGAAGGCGCTTCTGGCGCTGGCCAAGGAGCTGGGAGTCCCGGCCTCGTCCGCGGGAGTGGTCGGGCCAGAGGATGGCGAACTGGTCCTCTCGACCCCAGCCGGGAAGTACCGCTGGGGCGTGGGGGACTTGCGGGGGAGGTATTTTTCAGCGATCCCGCGGCGGATGAGCCATGTGGACGAGGATCGGGCAGCGGTAGCCTGACGGCGGGCAGAAGGAGCGGAGCATGTGCGGAGTCTTCGGCGTTTCCGGTCTGAGTGACGCGGCGCGCCTGACCTACCTCGGACTCTACGCCCTGCAGCACCGGGGGCAGGAGTCGGCGGGCATCGTCGCGGTGGATCGCGAGGGCCATGCCCGCGCCCACCGTGGGATGGGGCTCGTCTCCGAGAACTTCGACGACGCCGCGCTCGCGCGGCTGGTGGGAGATGTGGCGGTGGGTCACACCCGCTACTCGACCGCCGGCAGCTCGGTGCTCGCCAACGCCCAGCCGCTCCTCAAGGACCTGCGCGGCTCGCCGCTCACAATCGCCCACAATGGCAACCTGACGAATGCCCCGGCCCTCAGGCGGGAACTCGAGGAGGAGGGGGCCCTCTTCGATACGACCACGGATACCGAGGTCATTCTCCATCTGATCGCCCGCTCCAAGAAGAGCACCATCGACGAGCAGATCCGGGACGCGCTGGAGAAGTGCGAGGGGGCGTTCACCCTGCTGATGAACGTGGGGCGGACGATCTACGCGGTAGTGGACTCGCGCGGCTTCCGGCCGCTCGTGCTCGGGCGGCTCAACCATGGCGTAGTCGTCGCCTCGGAGACCTGCGCCCTCGACCTGGTCGGCGCCTCGATGGTATGCGAACTGCTTCCGGGCCAGTTCCTGAAGATCCAAGATGCCCAGATCACCGAGCTGCCCCGGCTCCGGACGCGGCCGGAGAGCCGCTGCGTGTTCGAGCTGGTCTACTTCGCCCGGCCGGACAGCCGAGTCTTCGGCGAGTCGGTAGATCGGGTGCGGCGGGAGTTGGGGCGACAGCTGGCGCGGGAACATCCGGCCAAGGGCGCCGAGGTGGTGTTCAGCGTGCCGGACAGCTCCAACGCGATGGCGCTGGGCTTCGCGGAGCAGTCGGGGATCAAACTGGAGAACGGGCTCATCCGGAATCACTACGTCGGCCGGACGTTCATCAATCCGACCCAGGCGCTCCGGGTGGCGAAGGTGAAGATCAAGTTCAATCCGGTCCGCGGTGTGATCGAGGGCCGCTCGGTGGTGATGGTGGACGACAGCCTGGTGCGCGGGACCACCAGCAAAGGGCTGGTGCAGATGATCCGGGCGGCGGGAGCGCGGGAGGTGCACGTGCGGCTGGGGAGTCCGCCGATCACCGGGCCCTGCCACTACGGGATCGACACCCCCACCAAAGAGGAGTTGATCGGGGCGACGCATTCGATCGAGGAAATCCGGGAGTACCTCGGCGTGGATACCCTGGGCTACCTCTCCCTCGATGGCATGCTCCGTGCTGCTGGAGAGCGGAGCCAGTTCTGTCATGCGTGCTTCTCGGGGCAGTACCCGACGGAGATCACCGATGAACTCGTGACTCTGCGGCACGCCGCACCCCCTCTCGCGACCACGGCATGAGCGGAGCCTATTCACAGCCCTCGGTCTATTTCTTTGGACAGGGCCGTGCCGATGGCACGGCGACGATGAAGGACGTTCTCGGCGGGAAGGGCGCGGGCCTCGCCGAGATGACCAACCTGGGAATTCCGGTGCCGCCCGGCTTCACCATCGCGGCCAACCTCTGCCTCACTTATCTCGAGACTCGTCAGTTCCCACCGTGGCTCCGGTCGCAGGTGGAGACCAGCCTGCAGCGGCTGGAGGCCGCCACCAACCGGCACTTCGGCGGCAAAGAGCGGCCGCTGCTGGTCTCGGTGCGTTCCGGTGCGGCGGTCTCGATGCCGGGCATGATGGAGACTGTGCTGAATCTCGGACTCAATGACGAATCAGTCGAGGGCCTGTCGGAGTGCACCGGCAACCCGCGCTTCGCCTGGGATTCTTATCGCCGCTTCATTCAGATGTATTCGACGGTCGTCGTGGGCCTCCCCAAGGACGTGCTCGAAGGCAAGCTCCATCACATGAAGAAGGCCGTCGGCGCGCG